>JBDSPT010000451.1:0-3578 GCA_039930205.1 Opitutus sp.
CAGGACATCCCGCAGACGGTCTCGATCGTCACGAGCGATTTCCTGCGCGACTCGATGAGTCAGCGTATGCTCGACGCGGCGAAGTACATCACGCCCGTCTCTGAATCGACCCTGCCCGTCGGTGGAGACCGCTACACGATCCGCGGCTTCCAAGTTTCCCACGAGTTCATCGACGGAATGGTGATCTCTGGGGAAGACGGCTACAGCATGTCGCTCGCTCCGTATAACATCGAGCGTATCGAAATCATCAAGGGACCGAACGCGATTCTCGTTCCCGGTGGAGCGCCCGGTGGTCAGTTCAATCCGATCACCAAGTCGCCCATCATGAAGGACCAGCAGTCCGTCACGCTGGAACTCGCGCAGTATGTCGGCAATGCGTTCAGCACGGATATCAATCGCATCGTCTCACAGGAAAAGGGCATCGCTGCTCGGGTCGTCGCGGCGTACTGGGACAGCGAGGGCTACCAGACGAACTTTTTCCGCAAGGGTTACATGGTCGCTCCGTCCGTGAGCTGGCAGCTGTCTCCCACCACGAAGTTCATCACGAAATTCGAATTCGTGCACAACAACGAGACGACCGCCATCTCGGTTCCGCTTGATCCGGCCGTCGGCAGCGACAATTACGCGGTCCTCGCGCGTGGTCTGCCGCGGGATTACTCGTTTGGCGGAGATTATGATCACCGCGTGCGCCAGACCGCACGTGTCACGCTCGAGCTCCTCTCGACTCTCAGCGAGCACGTCACCTCTCGCTTGATGCTCTCGGGCGACCAGATCATCCGCAAAGATCAGGGCAACAGCAGTGCCTCCATTTTCTGGCCGAACGCCGCGGGTGTTCTCACCGCTTTTAATCCAACCCGCAATCCGTACACGGGCAAGTACGAGCCCGGCGTCACCTGGACCGTCGACAACTCCGGCGCGACCGCCGTCGCCACGTCGACCATCACCCCGATTCCTGATCCGAGCACCTGGGTCTATCGCCGCATCAACGGTTCCGACAAGCTGCAGTACGACGAGGCTCACCTGCGCAACGATTACGCGGCGAAGTTTAACACGGGGATCGTGAATTCGACCACCATCGCCGGTATCGCAGCGAACTTCTCCAAAACGAAGTGGAAGAGCTTCGCCGGTTCGTCCCAAGGTCCTGACGTTCCGAATACGGCAGCCGGCCTGGCAGGCATCTCCTACATCCCGTACAACTTCACCACGCTGACCCAGTACAAGATCGCGAAACTGGAAGAGATGCAGGGTTACCTGTACGAGACCGCCGGCTTTTTCCAGGATCGCCTCCTCCTCTCAGGCGGTGTCTCGCGCTACTTCGGCAGCTTGACCCGGACGGACAACTCCGGAATCGGCGCCATCGGCGAGCGCACGCTCGACATCAGCAGCACGGCTTCGAGCTATGGCGTGGTCGTCCGCCCCATCCGCCCGATCTCGGTCTTCTTCAGCCACAATTCGTCGGGCGCTTCAATGCCCGGCTCGTTGCAGGCCGGTAACACGAACCTCTCCTCGACCGCCCTGCCGGCTTACAAGCCCTCCAACGGCAGCCAGGACGAGTTCGGCGTGAAGACCTCATTCCTCGGCGATGCGTTGACGCTCTCCCTCGCCCACTTCGACATCACCCAGACGAACTACGCGGTGCCAAACAGCGAGTACTACGTTCTCGTGTCCCAAGGCAACCAAGCCGCCGCCAACCTTCTCCCGACGAGCACTTTCCTCGATGTTAACTCCAAGGGTTGGGAATTCGAAGGCAGCTATACGATCAGCAAGAACCTTACGATCGTTGGTAACTTTTCGACCTACAAATATCGCCAGCCCACCGGCGTTCGGATTCGTGCGGTGCCTGACCGTCTCTGGGCCACGTATCTGGATTACCGATTCACGGAAGGAAAGCTCTCAGGCTTCGGCGTGAATCTCGGTGTCGATTGGAAGTCTGACATGGTCGGCGAAAGCGTCACCGCATTGACCACGACCAAGCCACTCGCCGGCGCGACCCAATCCTATCCCGGCATCGCGGCGGGCTTCGTTCCACAACAGGCGTCCTACAAGTACGACGGTCGCACGTTGGTGAACCTGGGCTTCTCCTATCAAGCGAAGGCGTGGACCGCACGGATCCAGATCAGCAACCTGCTCGACGAGGATTTCATCGCGGTCGGTGGCAGCCGGACCGCAATCGCGGTGGGCAATCCGCGCGAGTACCGCGGTACGATCACCTACAAGTTCTAACCTGCAGATCAGTCTCGGGTTTCCAACGGCCATCGACGCGTGCGATGGCCGTTTTTCTTTTCATAGGTTCCCAAGCCTCGACACCGTTTGGGTGGATTCGGGTGACGCCCGTCTCTGGCATGGAGTATCCTCTCGCACCGACATAAAACCGACCTATGGGCATGTACGTTTCGCACCGCTCCTGGCGGGTCGCTCGATTCCTGCTCGGCGTTGCCTGCGCCGGAACGGGGACCGCGCCGCTCGTGGCCCAGATTCCCGCAGCGGCGAAGATTACGCCGAACCGCGTCGATAATATTGACCGGCCGCTGCGCTATCGTCCTGAAGGCAAGGACTTCGTCATCGCGAACGGGACGGAGTTCTTCAACCGGCCGCTCTACGGCGGTAACACCGCGTTTCGAGTCGATGCCGGTGATCGGCCCGAGTTCTCCCTTTACCTGCCGGGTCGCGGGGGAAACTTGCGGCTGGGTCTTCGGAACGGCCGGTCGATCAAGTGGCTCCACGAGGCGGATACGATCGTCGCGCGCTACCGTGCCGGCGAGATGATCTACGAGGTGCGCGACCCGCTGATGGGTGACGGCGGCGTGATGGTGCTCAACGTCGTCGCGCTTCCCCAGACGGAAGGGTTGATGGTTCGAGCGAGTTGCCAGGGCGTCGCCGCGAGCCTGGATCTTGTATGGGCGTACGGCGGGATTAACGGGCAGCGCGGGCGACGTGATGGCGACATCGGCACGGAATCGGTTCCCATCAGCGAGTACTTCCAGCTCCGGCCCGAGTATTGCCGCGACAATATCGTCGAGCTCATCAACGGCGGTTTCATTCTGAGAAGTTCGGCCGCAACCATCGTGGGAGTGGCAACCGGCGGTGCTCATTTCGCGGCGGCGGATGCGCGCAATTGGAATTCGATCGAGACGCTTTTCGCCAGCTCTTCCTTCGCCACGACCAGCGACTTTCCCATTGTCACCGGGAGCGCTTCGCTCTCATCCAACACTCCGAGCTACCTGCTGCTGCAGCGAGTTTCGGATCACGCAGTCGTGGCGGAAGAACTCGAAACGTACCGAGCCGTGACCAAGGACCGCGCCGGGCTGAATGCGTCACCGGTACCCGTCTCGTTACCGCCGGCGTTCACGGTCGAGTCGCTGCCGGGTGTGTTCGCTGCTGCCGTGGCGCACTTCGCCGCTTTGCGCTCCCGGGTGGAGATCGACACTCCGGACGCCTACATCAATGCCGCATCCGCCGCGCTGAATGTTGCGGCGGACGCGGTGTGGGATGGGCCGCAGCAGTCGTTGATGCACGGCGCGATCGCGTGGCGCTCACGACTGTTGGGCTGGCGGGGCGCGTACGCACTTGATGCGCTC
>JBDSPT010000452.1:0-7838 GCA_039930205.1 Opitutus sp.
GTGGAGCATCGGATGTACGTCGCCCTCGTCGCGGTGATCGGGTTGGTGATGAGTGCGCTCACCACCCGGTTCGGGAGAAACGGACTGCGCTTGGGCCTGGGTCTGGCGATGGTGGCGGCAGCGATGACGTGGAATCGTAACCGGGATTACGAATCGGCGCGTCGGCTGTGGACGGATACGGTAGAGAAGCGACCGTCGAGCGCGCTCGCCCAGAGCAATCTTGGGTCGGTGTACTTCGCGAGCGGGGCGTTCGGCGACGCCCTGCGGCATTACCGCGAGTCGTTGCGACTGGATTCCAGCTCTGCGCAGACCCACTACAATCTCGGACTGACCCTCGATGCGCTTGGGCAGCGGGAGGAAGCGATCGTGTCGTATCGGACGGCGGTCTCGATCCTCTCGTATTACGCGCAGGCCGAAGTGAGAATGGGGGCGGACTTGATCGCGCTGGGTCGAGCTGAGGAAGCGATCGCGCCGCTCAAGCATGCGGCTGAACTGCTCATCGATCCGGGCGAAGCTCATTTGTTGCTCGGTCAGGCGTGGCTGGCGCAGAAGCAATGGGAAGCGGCGGTGCGATCTTTTCAAGACGATGTTTCCCGCAACCCCCGGTCGGCGTCCGCAGAACTTGGTTACGCCGTTGCGCTCTTCAAACTGCAGCAGCTTTCTGCCGCGCTCGAGCATATCGACCGTTCATTGCGGATCGATCCGACGCGATCGGAAGCCCACTATCAGCGCGGGTTGATGACCACGGCGATGGGGGATCCGGATGCGGCGATGTTGTCGTATGGTGAAGCGGTGCGACTCGCGCCTGAGCAGGTTGAGGCACACCTGAATCTGGGAATCCTGCTCGCGCAACGCGGGCAGTTGATCGAGGCGGAGGAGCACCTGGCGACCGCGGTGCGTATTCGGCCCGAGTCACCGGAGGCTCAGGCGAACCTGGCGATCGTTCTGGGTGAGCGAGGCAAACTGCCGCAAGCGGTGGCGCATTATGAAAAGGCTCTCAGTCTACGGCCGACTTACGCACGTGCTCACTACAATCTGGCCAACACGCTCCTTCGCTTGAACCGGCTCGAGGACGCGCGCGATCATCTCGTGCAAGCATTAAAACTGGAAGTGGACTTCGTCGAGGCGCGTGAGCTCTTGACGCGGGTCGAGCAGGTGCTGCCCGGGAAATAGAGCATTTAAAATTAGCGTGCGGTCGCTCTTCTCACGGCTGGATTGCCACGCCGGGAAACCGCTCGGAGGGGACGGGCAGCGGCCACAACGTCACTTAACCGCTCGGCGTTCCAATTCGGACGGTTCCGCTGCGAGTAGATTTACATCTGTGAGGAAGGAGGTACGACCGGCTGCATCCCATGAGCTTACCCCGTCTTTGGATCGTGGTGGTGGCGAGTTTCGCAGCAGTGACCGCGCTGGCGATTGAGCGAGTGCCGATCGAGGATTTCGCCCGCCAGCCCGAGACGACGCAGGCGCGTTTGGCTCCCGATGGAGAGCACTATGCCTTTTTGCGCGATCATTTGGGACTCACGAAACTCCACGTTGCGGATGTCGCGAATCGCGAGGTGGTCCGTTTGAACATCGGGACGGCCAAGCTGATGGAAGGAGCGCCGAAAGAGGTGCTGTCCTTCGACTGGGTCAACGACCACCGGCTCATCGTGACGACGACGGTCTGGGATTTAACTTATGGGGTTTTTGCAACCGATCGCGACGGTCAGCACACGGTGCCGTTGAGCGGATTGGAGGACGACAAGGTCAACTTCCAAGGCGGCCGCCGGTGGCTGCGCGAGATCGTTCACCGGTTCAATGACGAGGGCGGCAACGTGCTTTTGCTGGATCGACACGAGAACGACATCGGCAAGCCAAACCGGCCGGATATCGTGCGGATGGATACGACGACGGGACTCGCACGCACGATCGCGAAGAATCCAGGGGAGGTGGGGCATTGGGGCGTCGACTTCGATGGCGTTCCTCGCTTCGGCCTGCTGACCCACGGTGAGCTCTCCGGTGCAATCTACCGTTCGAACGACCAAGAAGAGTGGCGCACCGTGCTGCCATTGAAGAATCGGACGGGAGAGCTGCGCGTGGCGGGGTTCGACGCGGAACGAAACCGAATTTTTGTCACCATGCTCAATCCCGAGAAACGCTGGACCGTTTATCCGCTCGATCCGGCCACCGCCGAGATCGGCGAACCGCTGCTGTCGGATCCAGAATACGATATCGTGCCGGACCGCGGGCTATCGGGTGCAGCGGGCGTCGCTTTGGCGGGTGCGATATTCTCCCGGGCGAAACGAACGCTGGTGGGCATTCGATATTACACTGAAGCGCCCCGGGTGAAGTGGTTCGACAAGATGTACTCCACCTATCAGGCGGCAGTGGATCGCGCGCTGCCGAACACGGTGAACGTGCTTGTGCAGTCGTCACAGGATGAGAAGCAGATGATGTGGTACGCGTTCTCGGATCAGGATCCCGGCGCGTACTACCTCATGGATCAGGAGAAGCGCTCGTTCAAGCTACTCGCGCCACGGATGAGCTGGATCAAGCCGCAGCAAATGGCGCCGATGCTCTCGATCAAGTACGCGGCCCGCGACGGCCTCACGATTCATGGGTATCTGACGGTGCCCGTCGGGCACGAACCGAAGAAGTTGCCGCTCGTCGTGATGCCTCATGGCGGGCCCTGGGTGCGGGATCTGTGGGGATTTGATCCCCTCGTGCAGATGTTAGCCAACCGGGGCTACGCGGTCCTGCAGATGAATTACCGCGGCTCGCCGGGCTACGGTGACGAACTCTTCCGAAAAGCCAAATTGCAGATTGGCCGACAAATTCAGGATGACATTGAAGACGGAACGCGATGGGCGATCGCGAGTGGAGTGGCGGATCCGTCGCGTGTCGGCCTTTTCGGGATGAGCTACGGCGGATACTCGGCGCTGTTTGCGTTGGGCAAGACGCCGGAGCTCTATCGCTGCGGGATTTCATTTGCGGGCGTGACCGATTGGCTCGGGATCTACTCGGATAGCGACGGCTCGGATAACAAGCAGGCGAGGAAGTACTGGCGTGAACAGATCGGCGATCCTGCAAGCGATCAGGCAGGATTGGCGGCGATCTCGCCGGTTAATTTCGCCGATGCGATCAAGGCGCCGGTGCTGATCATTCAAGGAAAACGAGACCGACGTGTTCCGCCTGATCAGGCGAAGCGAATGATCGCCGCTCTGGAACGTGCGGGCCGAAAACCCGAAAGCCTGATGCTCTCCGATGTCGCGCACAATTTTGGAACGGAGAAGAAGCGGACCGAAATCTATCGTGCGGTGGCGGCGTTTTTTGAAAAGAATCTCGGTGAAGGAGTGAAGTGACGTTCGGCGCGTTTGGGTGATCGAACGACGTTGGGTTACCATCGCGCGAGGACTGCGGCGGCGCCGCCATGAGGTATACCACGCTCGCCCTCCGGGTCGTCGCTGTACTTCCCGGAACGGCAGGCAGTCGGCTGCAGCTACATCTGATCCGATCTAACTCACCTCGACGTGGATCTTCGTCACCGCCCCCGGGTTTTCGGACCAGCGCCGCAAGGCTTCGCCCGATTCTGAAAAAGGGACGGTGGTGGTGATGGTCTCGTCGACCGGATAACGACCGGCCTCGAGCATTGAAACCACCGCCCGGAAGTCGTCCGGGGTTGAATTCCTGGAGCCGAGGATATCGAGCTCTTTCAACACGAAGAGCTTGGTTTCGTAGGACACGGGAGCTTTGGCGTATCCGATATAAACGACGCGGCCGGCAAAGGCGACTTCCTCGACGGCAGCAACGAAGGTCGCAGGCGTTCCCACCGCTTCGATGACAACGCTTGGGCCTTCATCGTGGGTGAGTTCACGAAGCCGTTCGTGAAGTGATTCGGTGCGCGAGTTGATGGTGTGAGCCGCGCCGGCTTTCCGGCCCACCGCGAGTTTGCTGTCTTCAAGGTCGACCGCGATGACGGTGGCGCCGCGATCCAGACTCGCGGCGGCGATCGCCCCCAAACCAATCATCCCGCAACCGAAGACCAGCACGGTATCCCGCTTCGTGACACGTCCGCGAGCCACGGCGTGGAACCCGACGGCGAGAGGCTCAACGAGCGTGAGCTCCCGAATCGAGAGATTCGCGAGCACCAGCTTCTCCCACGGCGTGGCAATGTAGTCGGTGAAAGCGCCTTCCTGCTGTACCCCCAGCGTCTGGTTGTGCTGGCACGCATTGCGCCGGCCCTGCCGGCAAGACAGGCAGCGCTCGCAGGCGGTGTAGGGCATGACCGTCGCCGCCCGGCCGACGGTGAATTCGGCCGGCACACCGGCGGTCACCTGTTCGATCACGCCCGCGATTTCGTGACCGGGAATACGAGGGTAACTTACCAGCGGATTCCCGCCGCGAAAGGTGCTGAGGTCGCTGCCGCAGAATCCAAGACGTCTGATGCGGAGCAATACCTCTCCCGGTTTTGCGACTGGTCTGGCCTTTTCACCGTAGGAGAAGTGACCGGGCGAATCGATGACGAGGGTTTTCACGAAAAAATCGGGGATGGCTCGACGTCAGGCGTTGTTTTCAGGTTTGCCGGTGGGCCAGGTGATGTTGTGCACGGGCGCCAGGAGCGCCTGAACCTCGGCGAGCAACTCGCGATCAATGGGCTCCTCAATTGTACGAAGATTGGATTCAACGTTCGCTGGGTTGGCCGTGCCTAAAATCGTCGTTGGTATTCGCGGATCGGACACGGAGAACTGCAGGGCGAGCTTGCTGAGATCAGAGCCGCGCGCGCGACAGTGGGCGGCCGCTTCGGCGCACTTCGTGCGCAGGGCCGCTGGAGCGGGATGCCACGCGGGCGCGCCTTCGTTGCTCAACAGGCGCATGGCGAGTGGCGCTGAGTTAAAAATCGCGACCTGCCTGGCGTTCAGATAGGGCAGGAGCTCGGAAAGCGACGTGTCGTTGAGGCAGAAATGGCAGTAAGACTGGATTTGGTCGACATCGACCTGGTCCAACACGCGCCGAAATAGAGCGACAGGGAGGCATGACACGCCGACGAACCGCACTTTGCCGGAGGCCTTCAACGTCTTCAGCGCCGGGATGGTTTCGTCGACGATCTGCCGGACGTCGCCGAATTCCATGTCGTGAACCTGGATGAAATCCACGTAGTCCAAACCCAGTCGCGCCAGGCTTTCGTCAACGCTGCGAGTGACCCGTTGGGCGCTGAAGTCGAAATCCTGTATCTCCGAGCCGTAGCGCGCCACCTTGGTGGCGAGGTAGTATTTGTCTCGCGCAACCGTGCGAAGCGCTTTCCCGAGCACGGTCTCGGCGGTCGTCGCGCCATAGTAGGGTGCCGTGTCGATCAAGTTGATCCCGCGATCAAGGGCGACGTGAACGGACCGGATCCCTTCCGCCTCGTTCACTGAGCGGAACGCGGAGCCCAAAGACGAGCCGCCGTATGCCAGCGCGGAGACCTTCAGCCCCGTGCGACCCAGAACGCGGTACTCCATGGCGCGCGGCTTTAGTAACCGCGTTGTTGAAGCGTACGACTCAACTCCTTCATGAACGCCTGACCGTCTTCGGGGCTTGGACGATATCCCGGCTGACTGACTTCCGTGAATCCGGGCCGCCCTTGCTGGTCGATGATCCACTTGCCCGTAACTCCGTCAGAAAATGTCACACTGCCACTCGCCACCGCCCCTGGGATTAGCGTCACCTTGTCGACGTCCACCCGTACGTTGACACCGGCGGCAGGTAGGTCTTCGAAGCCCTCGTCGCCCTCATCGTCGAGTGGTTCCAGCTCGGTATCGGGCGAGGGCGCTTCCTTCCCCAGGCCGAGCTTTTCTTTCGCTTTGTCCAGGATTCCCTTTTTCGCGGTGCGTTCGGGGACAGGCGCCGGCTTCGGGGTGGCGGACTGCGTGGTTTTGGAGACGTCAGACGTGTCGACTTTCGGAGCCGGGTCTTTGAGCGCGAGATTCAGGTCGTCCACGAGGAAGCGGACTTCGCGATAGGTCATCGAAACCTGAAACTGTTCTGACAGTTTCTTCTGGATGGCGGAAAGATTGTCACCGGCGGTGACCCAGCCGGAGACGGCTTGCTGTTGCTCGGGAGTAAGGGTCATAGCCAACCAAGCTAAGAGCCGAGAGCTGAGAGTCTAGAGCAACCATGAGATTTTCTTCCGATGGACACTCGGAAGAAACCAGCCCGGCGGCTTCCGCCTAGAGCCCGGAGAGGTTCATCCGGACACGGATCTCGCGGCTTACGTTCATGCCGGAACGCGCGCGAGCGCGCTGCCTGCAACGGGAGCCGGAAGCGCGACGCGGTGCGTCTACTTCGACAACTGCGTTTTGAGGAAGTCGACGCTGCCTCGCGTGGTGGAGTCCTGCTCCATCATGTTATCCACCGCTTTGCAGGCGTGGATAACCGTGCCGTGGTCACGACCACCGAACGCGTCGCCGATTTCCTGGAGAGAGTGCTTCGTGAGCGTCCGGGCGAGGAACATCGCGATCTGGCGCGGGATGGCGATATTGTTGGGGCGACGCTTGCTCGTCATGTCGCTGTGACGAATTTGGAAGTGGTCAGCGACCCGCTTCTGAATGGTCTCGATCGTCAGGATGTTCTGCGCCTGCTCCATCAGGACATCCTGGAGCAGCATTTCCGTGGTCGGGAGGTCGAGCGGCTTGTTCGTCAGGGCCGAGTAACTCGCGACTTTGATCAACGCGCCTTCCAGGCGACGAATGTTCTTCGAGATGTGTTGCGCGATGAAGTTGAGAACGGGCGCGGGGATATCAAATTTCAGGCTCGCGGCTTTACTGCGGATGATGGCGAGACGCGTCTCGTAATCGGGGGCTTGGATATCAGCGGGAAGTCCCCATTCGAACCGTGACACCAAGCGGGCTTCGAGTTTTTGGATTTCGCTCGCACGACGATCGCTGGAGAGCACGACTTGCTTCCCCGACTCGAACAGATCGTTGAAAGTGTGGAAGAATTCTTCCTGGATCCGCTCTTTACCCGCGAGGAACTGCACATCGTCGATCAGCAGGACGTCGACGTGGCGGTAGCGCTGACGGAATTTCGTGAGACTGTTTTCCTGCAGCGACTGAATGAACTCATTGGTGAACTTTTCCGTGGAAAGATACGCCACGCGTGAGTCGGGATTGTTGCGAAGGATCGCGTGCCCGATGGAGTGCATCAGGTGAGTCTTACCAAGTCCCGTGTCGCCGTAGATAAAGAGAGGGTTGTAGGCTTGAGCGGGAGCTTGGGCGACCGCCATGGAGGCGGCGTGGGCCATTTGATTGTTCGACCCAACCACAAACGTCTCAAATGTGTTACGGGCGTTGAGCGTTCCGGTGGCAGGACCGCGATCGTCATAGCGCGTGCCCTTGCGACTGTTCGCCGCGGCCCGGCCACTTTTGGTCGGCTCAGCTGCCGGCCTGGCCGAGTGAGTGGGAGAAGGCGCGCGGGAAGCGTCGGTTTTCCTTAGGGTAACGTTGACCAGCCGACCGGCCGTGAGCCGCAGCCGCTGGGTGATGAGATCGAGGTAATTGTCATGAATCCAGATCGCCGCGAAGTCGTTGGGCACGCCCAACGCCATGGAATCCTCGGTGGCTTCGAGGCACACCATGGGCTCGAACCACATTTGGAAGACGTCTTCAGGGAAGAGCTCCTTGAAGTCGCATTTAACGGATTCCCAGAGGCTGGGAGACAGGGACAGAGAAGGCATTGTCGAGCAAAAGGGCGGGTTTATTCACACTGCGGGCACTACCATCCGTTTCCACGTCCCTCTCGGCCTCTTCCTTGTCGTCGAACAGTGATGAAAATGGGAGGAAGGCAGCAGGAAAAGTGGGGTAGGGGTAGGGTATAAGTAA
>JBDSPT010000453.1:0-5088 GCA_039930205.1 Opitutus sp.
CCATCCCGTCTTCGAAGAGATGGTGCTCGATATCGCGAACGTTACTTTGGTGAAGCGATCGGACGGCACGACCAACGCTTCGGCATTCGAGGCTAACGTCCGCCACGAGGATGACACGGCGAGACCGCCTAGCTCTTCGCCGGGCAAGGATGTGCTGGTGCACAGGCTCGAACTCAAAATCGATCGCCTCGTGATCGTGGATTTTACCCTGCTTGATCCAACCCCCAAAGAGTACACGCTCAACTTGAAGAGTTCCTACACGGAAGTGACTCGCCTCGACCAGTTGTTCGAGCCGGCGGTGCTCAAGAATTTAGCCCCCGTTGCGGCTGCTGTAAGTGTTTTGGTAAGCGGAGACCTAGGCGCGGTTTTGGCAGAAGCTGGAAAAAGCGGAAATGATTGGCTTAAAGACACCGGACGAAAGACAGGAGAGCGGGCAAAAGGATTTTTCGACGCGCTTGAAGAAAGCAAAAAGCCATAGTTAGATGGGAGTCTTCTATGTCTTCTGAATCGACCGATACTCTCAACTCAACCCCGACCCATACTGCGGATTCGGGCGGCGCGGTTCCACCGACGGCCGAGAACGCGGTGACGCCGGAATTGCTGGCAGCGGCGAAAACGGAAGCGTTGGATAACTACAATCGATATCTCCGCGCAGTGGCGGACTTGGAAAATTTCCGTCGACGGACGGTGCGGGAAAAAGATGAGCTTCGGCAGTTCGCTGCGTCGGGTGTTTTGGAAGATCTTCTCCCCGTCGTCGATAACCTTACCTTGGCGATTTCGGCGGCGAAGCAGCCGAATGCTGATCTCAAAAACCTTTCCGGTGGCGTCGAGATGGTACTCAGTCAACTGAAGACGGCCCTAGCTTCTCACGGATTGAAGGAAATAAATCCGACTGGCCAAGCGTTTGACGCTAACCTCCACGAGTCGATCTCGGCTCGACCAAGTCTAGAGGTTCCAGAGGGAAGTGTGGCGACGGTGGTTCGGCCGGGTTTTTCGCTCAATGGACGACTGCTCCGACCGGCTTCGGTTGTTGTATCAAGCGGCGTGGCAAAGGAAGAAAACCCTTCCTGACCGCCCTGGTATATTGCGCAGTCTAAGGTGGGCGCTACGAGCATGGCGCCCGGACTCGACGTGTCACTGACAACCAGCGATTAAATTTCATAACATGGCGAAGGAAGACTACTACGAACTTCTCGGGGTCCAGAAAGGGGCGTCTGAGGAGGAGATGAAGAAAGCTTACCGCAAAAAAGCGGTGCAGTATCATCCGGATAAGAATCCCGGTAACAAAGAGGCCGAGGAGATGTTCAAAAAGATCTCGCATGCCTACGAGGTGCTGAAGGATCCCGAGAAGCGGGCAGCGTACGATCGATATGGCCATGCGGCTTTTGAGCGCGCGGGCGCGGGAGCACCGCGTGGACCCGGCGGTGGTGGATTCCACGATCCATTCGACATATTCCGCGAGGTGTTCGGACAGCAGGGCGGGCAGGGCGGTGGTGGAATTTTCGACGAGATGTTCGGCGGTAGTGGTGGACGCGGAGGTGGCGGAGGTCAGGATGGATCCGATCTCCGGTATGACCTTGAGATCACGCTCGAAGACGCTGCGCGTGGTGCTGAACGCGAAATTTCGTTCCGAAAACATGTGAGCTGCGAACGCTGCGCTGGAAGCGGGGCAGAACCTGGTTCGAAACGCGTGACGTGTCCCACTTGTCGCGGAGCCGGCCAGGTGCGTCGTTCCGGCGGTATCATTACATTTACTCAAACCTGCCCGACCTGCGCTGGAACAGGCACGAAGATCGAAAAACCGTGTACCACTTGCAAAGGTGACGGACGTGTTCTGAAAACCACCAAGCTGAATGTTCGAATTCCTCCGGGCGTCGATAATGGCTCCCGGCTGCGGTCTTCCGGAAACGGAGAGGCCGGTGTCGCCGGCGGTCAAACCGGCGACCTCTACATCGTCATTTCGGTGAAGGAGCACGAATTGTTCGAGCGACAGAGTGATGATCTCTTCTGCGAGATCCCAATCAAGTTCACGTTGGCGTCGCTTGGCGGTAGCATTGAGGTTCCGACGCTATTCGGGAAAGGTTCGTTGAAAATTCCTGCGGGTACGCAGAGCGGCACTACCTTCAGGCTTCGCGACAAAGGTATGCCTTCACTCCGCGGCGGGAAGCAAGGCGATCAATTGGTGCGAGTTCACGTCGAAGTGCCGCAGTCTCTCACTCCCGAGCAGCGTAAAATCCTCGAAGATTTTGCGCGGATTAGTGGGGATGCGGCCGAACCGACGTCGCGATCCTTCTTCGAGAAGGCTAAGAAGTTCTTTTGAGGGTGCGGCAGAGTGCGGCCCTGGTGTGCGTAACCCGCAAGCTTAGCCAGGCAGACTTCGCGCGACCAGGCTCGTATTGGTAATTTGGAAACGAACGTCCCACGCGCGAAATCTCTGCCGCAGCTTTGATGAGCCGATCCGGTCGTTGCGCGCGCGACAGGGCGGTCGTGCTTTCAACGCCGCGAGAGTTTAACGTCCATCCACACAGCCAGTGCCAGGACCAGGCCGCGCGCGATAAACTTCAATTCTGGCGAGACGGCGAGAAGGGTCATGCCGTTGAGCAGCGCGGTCATGATCAGCGCGCCGAAGAGAACGCCCCACACGGTGCCGCGCCCGCCTTTCAACGCAGTTCCGCCGATGACGCACGCGGCGATCGCGTCCAGCTCCATCAAGTCGCCAACCGTGGTCGTTGAGGAGCCGGAATAGGCTGTCATCATGAAGCCAGTGAGTGCGACCGTGACCCCCATCAACATGAATGCTCCGATGATAACGCGGTCAACGGCGATGCCGCTGAGCAACGCAGCTTCCTCGTTACCGCCGATTGCATAGAGATAGCGGCCGAACGGAGTGTGGCGCGTTAGGAAGTAGACAGTGAACGCTGTTGCGCCGAGGATCAGCAGAGACAGCGGCACACCGCGGAACTTGTTGCAGACTACAGCCACTGCCACCAACGCGACCGTCGTCGCGGCCCATTTACCAAGCGGGAGAGCAACCGAGGACGTTGGCAGTTGATGTTGAAGGCGGGCGGAACGTGCTCTCCACTGCAACCAGCCGAGAACCGCCGCCAGGGCACCTGCGACGATGAGACCGATGTTCGCCGGCAGGTAGTAGGTCGTGAGCAGTGAATAAAGATTCTCCTCGTCTCCTCGCGACACGGGAATGGTGGAGTTCTGAATCACCAGCCAGAACAGTCCTTTGAAGATCAGGAGGCCGCCCAGTGTTATAATGAAAGAAGGGATACGTTGCTTTACGATAAGCGTCCCCATGAGTGACCACAGGAGGACGGCGGAAACTAATCCTGCGAGCATCGCCGACGGCGCCGACCAGTTGTGTTGGAAGACAAGAACCGCCGCTAATCCGCCGATAAGTCCGACACCGCTACCCACCGACAGGTCGATGTTACCGGTCAAGATGATCATGAACATCCCGAGCGCGAGCGTGGCCACGATCGAGAATTCGATGAGGAGCTGCGTGAGATTGCGGGAGCCGAGGAACGCAGGTTCCTTCACGGCGAAGAACGCCGCGATGGCGATCAACGCGAGTGGCATCGCAAGATTTTTGAAGAATGCTCTGGGTTTCATAGCCAATTAGGTGGCTGTTGCAGCATGTCCCATGGCGGCAGCAAGAAGTCGCTCTTGAGTGAAGTCACTGCGCACGAACTCCCCACCAACTTGTCCTTCGTGGAGCATGATGATGCGGTCGCTCATTCCCATGAGCTCCGGCAGTTCACTGGAAACGAGAATTACGGCTTTTCCGTCGGCAGTCAGCCGGTTGATGAGCTCGTACACTTCAAGTTTGGCGCCCACATCGATTCCTCGAGTGGGCTCATCGAGCATGACGACCGTTGGCTCGGTCATGAGCGCTTTTCCAAGCACGACCTTTTGCTGATTGCCACCTGATAGGCCGCCGACGCGTGTGTGTTGACCAGGGGCTTTGATCCGCAGCGAATCGAAGAACTCCTGATTGCGACGATATTCAGCCGGCTGATTGATTTGTTTTGCGCGTCCGACGAACTGCCGAAGGCAAGACAATGAAAGGTTAAATGCGATCTCCTGTTGAAGGATGAGGCCATAGCGTCGGCGATCTTCGCTAACCAGCACGAGACCACGCTGGATTGACGATCGGGGATTTGCGGAAGGGTAGGCCCGGCCGCGCAAAAGCACCTCACCGGTAACACGATGTCCCCAAGCACCAAAGAGGTTCATCAGTAACTCGGTTCGTCCAGCCCCCATCAGGCCGCCAAAGCCAAGAACTTCTCCTGCTCGAAGATCGAAGCAGAGTTTTTGCAGGAAAGCCGGAGCCCCAGTGCCTGGAGCAACGCTGAGGTCGCGCACGCTGAGTTGAATCTCCCCAAGGTGAGGGACACTTTTTCTCGGAAACAGATCGGCAATTTCACGTCCGACCATGTGTTTGATGACTTGGGGGATTGTCGCGTGCTCGGTCTGCAACGTGATCACGCTCGAACCATCGCGTAGAATTGTGATCCGATCGGCGATCGCGAATACCTCGTCGAGTTTGTGGGAGATATAGATACAGGCCGTCCCGTTGGCGCGAAGGCGGCGCAAATGCGAGATGAGCACCTCCACCTCTTGTTCGGTGAGAGCTGCCGTGGGTTCATCCAGAACCAGTACCCGCGTCTGCTTATCCATCGCTCGAACAATCTCCACCAACTGTTTTTGCCCAATGCCGAGCGAACTCAGCGGGGCGTCCGGCGAGATATTCAGTCCGAAGTCGGCCAGAAGCACGCCTGCCCGCCGATTCATCTCGAGCCAGTTGATCCGGATCCCTGACCGTGGAGGGCGGCCGAGGAAAATGTTTTCTGCCACACTCAGTTCGTCCACCAGGGCGAACTCTTGGGTGATCACAGCGATCCCCGCCCTCTCGGCGTCACGAATGGATTTGAATTCTGCGACTCGATCGTCCACGCGCAGCTCGCCCACGTAGGTACCGGAAGGATGGATACCGGACAGCAGCTTGTTCAGGGTTGATTTGCCTGCTCCGTTTTCCCCGCAAAGCGCGTGAATCTCACCTGCGGTAAGGTTGAACGC
>JBDSPT010000454.1:0-4828 GCA_039930205.1 Opitutus sp.
TCAACGTTTGATCACCGAAGGTGATCACCAGCTTCTCGCCGGCTTGCGCTCGGCCCCACACCGGCATCGGTTTCCCACGCTGCAGGACGGCGTGATCTTTGAAAACCGGGCCGAGAATGATTTCCGACCGGGCCGGCAACGGCAGAAGTCCGAAGGTGAAACTAAGAAGTAGAATCCGGCAAATTCTCATCAGAGGCGGCTAGCTGTGGGGGACTCGACTCCTCTTTCCGAGCGAGAAACGCATGAAGCTCGGCCGCCAGCTTCGGACCGAAGCCTTCAACTTCTGCGATCTGCCCGATGCTGGCGGCACGCAATCGATCGATGCTGCCAAAATGCGCGAGCAACGCACCGCGCCGCACCGGCCCGAGGCCGGCGAAATCCTCGAGCACGCTCTCCCGGATCTTCTTCGAGCGCAGCACCGCGTTGTACGTATTCGCAAACCGGTGTGCTTCATCCCGCACGCGTTGGAGGAGATTGAGCGCAGGGTGGTTGAGCGGCAGGTTCAGCGGCGCACGGGCGTCGACGAAGAAGATCGTTTCGTGCTTTTTCGCCAGGCCGATGATCGGTGGTGGCATGGCGTCGAGACCGACAAACGCCTTGAGGGCGGCGCCGATCTGGCCGCGTCCGCCGTCGATTACCACGAGATCAGGGAAAAGCTTTCCCTCGTCAGCCAGCCGGCGATAGCGGCGGCCCACGACTTCTTCCATGGCGCGGAAGTCGTCGTTGCCGATGAAGCTCTTGATTTGAAAACGCCGGTAGTTGTCTTTGTCCGGTCTGCCGTTCGCGAAGTGTACCATCGAAGCCACTACAAACGTTCCGGAAATGTGTGAGATGTCGAAGCACTCGATTGTGCGTGGTGGTCCGGAGAGCGACAGGGCTTCGCCGAGCAGCTTCAACGCCTCGTCGTCCCCCGCCGGCCGCGTCGGGTCGAGCCGTTCGAACCGGCGGGTTTTTCCGAGCGTCTGCTCGAGGGCGAACACGACATCGCGCAGTTCGGCGGCTTTTTCGAAGGCCTGTCGCCCGGCCGCGTCCAACATCTCCGTGCGCAGCGACTCGAGCCACTCGCGCGACTTGCCTTCAAGGAACGTGCAGGCGTCCTCGACGCGTGCGCGATACGCCTCGGTGGTGACGTGGTGAACGCCGCCGTAAATTTCCTGCCGCACATCGTCGTAGAGCCGCCACGTGCCATCTGGTAGTTTCTGCGGTATGACGTCGCCGAGCAGGATGCCGAACTGGCGGCGCATTTGCGTGAGCGTTTTCCGCAGCAGTCCGCTGTGGGCGAATGGACCGAAGTACCGCGAGCGATCGTCCTTCTTTATTCGGGTGAGCCGGAAACGCGGCAGGTCCTCCCGGGGATCCACCCGGACGAGCAGGAAACGTTTGTCGTCGGTGAAGTCAGTATTGTAGCGCGGTCGCCATTGTTTGATCAGCTTGCCTTCGAGCAGCAGCGCTTCCGGCTCGGACTTTACTTCGACCGTATCGAAATCCGTGATCATGGGGATCAGCGCTCGGATCTTGGGCTGCAGGAGCATGCGCGCGCGGCCCGGTTGGAAGTAGGACGAAACTCTTCGCTTCAAGCTGTTGGCCTTTCCTACATAAATGATCCGCCCCAGCCGGTCTTTCATGAGATAGACTCCAGGCTTATCGGGGAGATGCCGGACTTTCTCCTTAAGATTTACCGGGTCGCTGGCTGGCATTTTCCTAGAATTCGCCTAATCGTAAACCTCGCAAGTATGGTTTCATCCGCTCACGCCATCCGAAGTTCCAAGCCTGTCAGCCAGGTGCATTACGAACTTCTGACGTTGGGCGACGAACTGCTGCTGGGCCTCACGACCAACACGCATCTCGCGTTCATCGGTCAACAGCTCGGACGACGTGGGGTTACCCTGCAACGGAACGTGACGGTGACCGACGACGCGGACGCGATTGCGCGACAATTCCGTGAAAGCTGGCCGCGTTCCGACGTCGTGATCACGACGGGGGGTCTGGGGCCAACGTGTGACGACCGGACTCGTGAAGTGCTCGCGGCAGTTCTGGGTCAGAAGCTGGTGTTCGAGCCCAGTATCGAGCGAGCGATCATTGATCGGTTTGCCGCTTTCGGGCGCAGGATGACGGCGAACAATCTCAAGCAGGCGTACAAATTTGAGCGCGGCGAAGTGATTCCGAACGCAAATGGGACTGCGCCAGGGCTTTGGGTGGAGCAAGACGGGCGCATCCTGTGCATGCTGCCCGGGCCGCCCAATGAACTGCAGCCGATGCTGGTGAATGAGGTGTTGCCGCGACTGGCGACGCGCGGATTGCTGCTCGATCGCGAAGCGTACGTGCAAATTCGCACCGCGGGGATGGGTGAGTCCGCGCTCGAGACGAAACTGCAGCCGATCATTGATCAATACGGTGACGCGCTGAAGGTCGCCTTTTGTGCGCACCAAGGCATGGTGGACTGTCGCGTGAGTTCGGCCAATGGTCAGCTCGACGCGGCACAGCTGGAAGTGGCGGCACGGGACTGCGGACGTTTGTTGGGTGAAGACCTGACGTGTTACGGCCATGACTCCCTCGCCAAGATCGCGAGTGACCTGCTGCGTTCGCAGGAGAAACGGCTGGCGGTAGCGGAAACGGCCACGGGAGGACTGCTCGCCAACGCGTTCACGGAGATCTGCGGAGCGTGCAAGTTTTTCGCCGGCGGTGTCGTGTGCTGTTCGAACGACGCACGTATGCAATTATTGGATGTGCCCGAGTGTTTGCTGCTGCAGCACGGAGCCGTGAGCGCCGAATGCGCGGTGGCGATGGCCACGGGAGCGGCCGAGACCTTGGCCGCAGACTACGCGCTGGCGGTGACGGGTTTTGGTGGGGAAGCGACAGGCGCGGGCGGTAATCCGGTGGGCACGATCTTCATCGCCCTGCATGCGCCGCACGGGATCTGGTCCAAGAAATTAAGTTATCCGGGCCCGCGATCGACGATCAAAGTCCGCGCGGTCAATGCCGCATTGGATTGGCTGAGGCGGGAGTTGTTGCGGGTGGCCAGTGGCGCGGTGGCGCCCGTGCGACGCACCGGTGTGATGCAGTAGCCGGTGTCGCCAGAAGGCGGCTCAAAACGGCTTGTCATGGCGAGACGCGCAGCGTCGTGGCCATCCACCTGGATCACCACACCCGGCTTACCCGGGTTCGTGATGACAAGTTGTGGCGGAGAAAGAGGGCGCTCAGCCGATCTCGCCGACGGAGAATCTTGGAGGCGTGTTTCGGCAGGAACTTCGGAACAGTGAAGGCGTGGGCTCGCTGACCGCGAGCGGAAGCTGCGAACCAGCGGGCGCGGAGGCCTGCTGCTATGTGGGCAGAGCCATGATTCTGTCGCAGGAGGTTTTGGTTTTCAACCGCGCGTGAACGCGCTGCCTACGACGGTTTGGGTGCTTGCTGGGTCGCAGCAGGCCTCCGCGCCTGTTGCGGATCGCGTGCGACTCGGCTTGCGCCTCACGCGCGCCGTCTCAGCGCTACGCTTAACCCAGCAGATTCTTCAACGCGGCGAGGTACTTCTCCTGGGTCTTCTTGATTACGTCAGCGGGGATTCGGGGCGCGGGTGGATTCTGGTCCCACTTTACGGCAACCAGATGATCGCGGACGAACTGCTTGTCATAACTCGGAGGCGATTGATTGGGCGCGTAGCTTTCGGCCGGCCAGTAGCGCGACGAATCCGGCGTGAGCACCTCGTCGATCAGGAACAGGTTCCCGGCGGCGTCGGTCCCGAATTCGAATTTGGTATCGGCCAGGATCATACCGGCCTGTTTGGCGCGGTCGTGGCCAAATTGATACAGCGCGAGGCTCGTCGCCTTCACCTTCTCGTAGAGTTCCGCACCGATCGAGGCTGCGCCTTGCGCGTCGTTGATCGGCATGTCGTGCTCGCCTTTCGGCGCCTTGGTCGTCGGCGTGAAGATCGCTTCGGGAAGGCGGTCGGCCTGGCGCAAGCCGGCCGGCAGCTTGATCCCGCAGACTTCGCCGGTCTTTTGGTAGGAACTCCAGCCGCTGCCGACGAGATAACCGCGCACGACGCATTCGATCGTGAGCGGCTCCAGTTTGTGCACGACCATGCTGCGGAGCTGGAGGTCGCGAGAGAGTTTGTAGCGATTTGCCAGCAGACTCGCTTGATCGGGCAGCAGATGATTTTGGATGAGCGAACGGGTTTGGGCGAACCACCAGTTGCTCATCTGGGTGAGGATCGCGCCTTTGCCGGGAATGCCGTCGGGCAGGATCACGTCGAAGGCAGACAGGCGGTCGGTGGCGACGAGCAGCAGCGCGTCACCGAGATCGAAAATTTCCCGCACCTTGCCGGATGCAATTCGTGGATACGGCAGCGCGTCGACCGAGGTGACAGCGGAGGAGGGAAGGGCGGCGGTGATTTCGGCGAAGGTCATGGGGTGATCCGGAAGGCCACGCGGGCGATTTGTGCGGGATGAAGCGGAGGTATAAACGGGCCATTCAGAAAATGTAAAGCCGTCCGCCCGTCACTTCTCCGGGAAAATGCGTTGAGGTTTCCCGACTCGATTGCAGTTTGCCCGTCTCGCTCTTGAAACACCCGTACTACCCCAGTCTCGATGGCTTGCGAACCGTGGCTGTGGCCATCGTGCTCGCCGCCCACGGTGGAGTGCCGTACTTCCGGAGCGGTGGGGTGGGCGTCGATTTGTTTTTCGTGCTGAGCGGATTTCTGATCACGACGATTCTGAGCGGAGAGTGGGCGGCGCGGGGCGGGATCGGTTTCCGAAACTTCTACGTGCGACGATTCTTGCGACTGGCTCCCGCGCTGGTGCTGACGTGTGCGTTCGCGGGGTTGGGCATGTGG
>JBDSPT010000455.1:0-7328 GCA_039930205.1 Opitutus sp.
GTATACGCAATAAAAGATATGATGTCTTGCCAACCGATGCGTGTCATCTACGTTCCCGCCACTTCTTCGCGTCATGGGCACTCCGACTCCATCAACACCCGACCTGTCACTGCTGGCGGCCCGAGCCGCCGAGGGGACGTCTGCGCTGGAGCAAGCGTTCGCTTCCCGTATCGTTATTCTCGACGGCGCCATGGGTTCGATGGTGCAGACCTATCAGTTGAAAGAAGCCGACTTCCGAGGGGAGCGTTTCAAGTCCTTCGCTCACGATCTTCAAGGTAACAATGACCTGCTCAGTCTCACCCGCCCGGACGTTATCGAGGAAATCCATTCCCAGTACTTCGCCGCGGGGGCCGACATGGTGGAGACGAACACGTTCAGCTCCACGAGTATCGGCCAGGCCGATTACCACTTGGAGCCGATCGTCACCGATCTGAATCTTGCTGCTGCTGCCGTCGCGCGCCGCGCAGCCGACCAAGCCCAAGCCGCCACTCCGGGTCGACGTTGCTTCGTGGCCGGAGCGATCGGACCGCTCAACCGCACGCTGTCCATGTCACCCGACGTCAACCGACCGGACTACCGCGCGGTCACGTGGGATCAGGTCGTCGCCGCCTACTGCGAGCAGATCCGCGCTTTGCTCGATGGCGGCGTCGATACGCTGTTGGTGGAAACGGTTTTTGACACCCTGAACTCCAAGGCCGCGCTGTTCGCGATCGAGTCCGTCTTCGACGAGCGCGGTTATCGAGTGCCCGTGATGATCTCCGTCACGATCACCGACGCCTCCGGTCGCACGTTGTCAGGTCAAACGATCGGCGCATTCTACAATTCGGTGCGGCACTCGAAGCCCTTCTCCGTCGGCATCAATTGCGCGCTCGGCGGACGAGCGATGCGCCCTTACGTGGAAGAACTCGCCTCGATCGCAGAATGCTACGTCACCTGCTACCCCAACGCGGGATTGCCGAATGCATTCGGCGGCTATGACGAAACGCCCGAAGACATGTCGTCCGTCCTCTCCGAATTCGCGGGCAGCGGCTTCTTGAATTTGGTCGGCGGGTGCTGCGGCTCCACGCCCGCACACATCGCCGCGATCGCCAAATCAGTGAAAGGGAAAGTTCCTCGCGTCGTCTCGGCGCGGCAGACCGCGATGCAGTTGAGCGGACTCGAAACCCTCAGCGTCGGTTGAGCCCGCGGCGCTCGTGCTTCCCGGACTGCATTGACCTCGGATGTCACGGATCAACACGGATGGAGGAAGGGCCAGCGGAATCGGAAACGAGGCGCAGGTAAGGGGGATCCCCGCTTGGTCCATTCTCGATCGCAGGTCTCTGCCCGTGATTTATCCGTGTCCACCCGCGCAATCCGTGGTTGATTGGCTCCGATGTGCCCGACGTGACTAGGTATCCGTCAGCGATCCAATCTCCACCGCCGACTCCCTTCCTCAGTGTCCACGTCCGCTTCCTTACCTTCCGCCTCGTCGTTCCTCGTCATCGGCGAGAGGACGAACATCACGGGCTCTCCAAAGTTTGCCAAAGCGCTCAAGGCCGGCGACTGGGACGCGTGTCTCGCGATCGCCAAGCAACAGGTTGAAAGCGGCGCCAACGTCATCGATATCAACGTCGACGAAGCCCTCATCGAGGGCGAAACGACGATGGTCAAGTTCCTCAACTTGATCGCCGCCGAGCCGGACATCTCACGGGTGCCCGTGATGCTCGACTCGTCAAAATGGACGGTGCTCGAGGCCGGCCTGAAATGCATTCAAGGCAAGGGCATCGTAAACTCCATCTCGCTCAAAGACGGCGAAACCGAGTTCCTGCGCCGCGCGAAATTGCTGATGCGCTACGGTGCGGCCGCCGTGGTGATGGCGTTCGATGAACAGGGTCAAGCCGCCACGCGCGACGAGAAGGTTCGCATCTGCACCCGCGCGTACCGACTGCTCGTCGACGGGCTCGGTTTTCCGCCCGAGGATATCATTTTCGATCCGAACATCCTGACGGTCGCCACCGGCATCGAGGAGCACAACAACTACGCCGTCGATTTCTTCGAAGCCACGAAGATCATCAAAGAGTCCCTGCCCCACGCCAAGGTTTCCGGTGGCGTATCCAATGTTTCATTCTCATTCCGCGGTAACAACCCGGTCCGCGAGGCGATTCACACGGTTTTCCTCTACCACGCGATCCGGGCCGGCCTCGACATGGCCATCGTCAACGCCGGCATGCTCGGCGTCTACGCAGAGATCCCGCAAGACCTCCGCGAGCTCGTTGAAGACGTCGTCCTGAATCGACGGCCGGATTCGACCGAGCGTCTCGTCAAGTTTGCGGACGATCTAAAAGCGACCCAGGGCGGCGCCAGCAAAACGGAGCTGAAGGAAGACCTCGCGTGGCGGAATGCCTCCGTGGAATCGCGTCTCTCGCACGCCCTGGTCAAAGGCATCGATCAGTTCGTCGAGGCCGACACCGAAGAGGCTCGCGCCCTCACCGCCAAGTACCCGCGTCCGCTCAACATCATCGAAGGTCCGTTGATGGATGGCATGCGCGTGGTCGGCGATTTATTCGGCGCCGGGAAAATGTTTTTGCCGCAGGTCGTGAAGTCTGCGCGCGTGATGAAGAAGTCCGTCGCTTATCTCACGCCGTTCATGGAAGAGGAGAAACGGCAGCTCGTCGCCGGCGGCGGCACCGCCCGGCCGAATGGCAAATTCCTGATCGCGACCGTCAAGGGCGACGTTCACGACATCGGCAAGAACATCGTCGGCGTCGTGCTGGCCTGTAATAATTACGAGGTGATCGATCTCGGGGTGATGGTGGCCTGCGACAAAATCCTCACGATCGCGAAGGAGAAGAACGTCGATGTCATCGGTCTGTCCGGACTCATCACGCCTTCGCTGGACGAGATGGTGCATGTGGCAAAAGAGATGAAGCGGCAGGGTTTCACGGTTCCGCTGTTGATTGGTGGGGCGACCACCAGCCCGGCGCACACTGCGGTAAAAGTCGCCCCGGAGTATGAGCACGGCGTGGTTCACGTGTTGGATGCTTCGCGCGTCGTGAACGTCGTCAGCGCGTTGCTCTCGCCCGAGCAGAAGGCGCCGTTCCTGGCGGAGGTCACGGCCCGGCAGGAGAAGTCGCGGATCGAATTCGCCGACCGGCGTAACAAACGGCCTTTGCTGTCGCTCGCGACCGCGCGAGAGCGACGCCAGACTTTCGACTGGGCGACCGTCGATATTCCGCGTCCTGAGTTTTTGGGGACACGCGTCTTCGATCCCGTTCCTTTGCACGAGATCGTCGAGTTCATCGACTGGGGCCCGTTCTTCTCCGCCTGGGAACTGCATGGACGGTATCCGGATATCCTGACCGACAATGTGGTCGGAGCCGAGGCGACGAAGCTTTTCGCGGACGCGCAGAAGCTGCTGCGCCAAATCGTATCCGAGAAACGCTACGTCGCGAAGGCGGTCCTGGGTTTCTGGCCGTGCAACGCCGTCAGCGACGACATCGAGGTCTACGCCGATGAAGCGCGCAGTCGTGTTCTCACCAACTTCCACATGCTGCGGCAGCAGCTTGAGAAACCGGCGAATCAGTTCAACCACGCGCTGTCTGACTTTGTTGCCCCGCGCGAAAGTGGTCGGATCGACTACATGGGCGGATTCGCGGTGACGGCAGGTCACGGCGTCGAAACGCTCGCGGCGGAATTCAGAGCGGTGCACGACGATTACTCCGCGATCATGGCGCAGGCGTTGGGCGATCGACTCGCGGAAGCGCTGGCGGAGCTGATGCACAAACGCGTGCGCGACCTCTGCGGTTATGGTCGTTCGGAAAATCTTACAATCGCCGAGATCATCCGCGAGAAGTACCGCGGGATTCGGCCCGCGCCCGGTTACCCCGCCTGTCCGGATCACACTGAGAAGCCCCTGCTCTTCAAGCTCCTGAACGCGGAAGAGGCGACCGGCATCACGTTAACAGAGAGCTGCGCCATGAGTCCCGCGAGCAGCGTGAGCGGATGGTACTGCAACCATCCCGATTCGAAATATTTCGGTGTGGGCAAAATCGGTCACGACCAGATTCAAGAGTATGCGCAGCGCAAAGGACTCACCGTCGCCGAAACCGAAAAGTGGCTTGGGCCGTATCTCGACTACAATCCGGCGTGAGCACCCTGCTGGGTTCGGAGATCGCAGTCGCCTTAACCAGGCGAGGCCACGTGCTTGTTTAACGATATAAGCATGGCCGCGCTTCATTGCGGCGGCACCACGAAGTTGAATCCGTTTAGCATCCCCCCTCCTGTCAGGCTAATCATCCCGACGGCACTCTCTCCTGACCGGCGGAAACCGACCTAACCACCACCCAACATGAACTCCCTCCGTCCTTTCCATTCTCTTCGACTCGCAGCTCTCGGGCTGCTGTCGGTTGCGGCCCTCGCGCAGGCTCAAGTAGCCGCGCCCGACTCCTCTGGTCCAACTGAAGAGAAAGCCATCGAGCTTTCCCCCTTCCAAGTCAGCGCCGGCGCCAGCCGCGGTTATGCCGCTTCGGAAACCATGACCGGCAGCCGCGTCAAAACCCAGATCATCGATCTGCCCTACACCGTTAACGTTCTCACCAGCGAATTCTTCGAGGACTTCGGCATTTTTGAATTTAGCGACAATATCACCCAGATCGGCAGCTTCGGCGGCCTCGACGTGGGCGGGAACTTCAACCTTCGCGGCTTCACCTCGTCCTACCAACTGCGCGACGGTTTCTTCCGCCTCGGCCGGTACGGCGCCAGCAACATCGATCGCCTGGAAATCATCAAGGGATCCAATGCCGCCATCTACGGACGCACGTCGCCCGGCGGTATGATCAACATGATCTCCAAGTCGCCGAAACCCACGCCGAACCAGAAACTCACCCTCAACTACGGCGACTACAATACGCAGCGCGTCACCGTCGAGAGCACCGGGCCGCTCGGCCTGCTCGGCAACACCAACTACATCCTCACCGCCAGCTATTACCAGCGTGACTTCGACCAGGATTACGCCCGCAACCGCAATCAGGAGTACTACCTTGCGGTCGATCACACGTTCGCCGACGCCTCGAAACTGACCCTGTCCATCGAGAATTTCGCGCAACTTCGCCACGCCCCGCTCGCCGCCGTCCCGCTCGTGATCGACCAGAGAGGCACGTCCGGCACGGCCGATGACGTCGCCGTCGGCTACGCGTTGAACCTCGGCCATTACAACCCGCATGGCCCCACCAGCGAACTCAACCGTGCCAACACCAGCCTCACGGCCGTCTACGACAAAAAGCTCAACTCCGTCTTTAGCACCCGCATCTCTGGTAACTTCTACGAGGCCCGTCGCTGGGACTTCAACCAGAACAACGGTTGGGGCGCCATCAACATCAACCCTCCGGTCGCCACCACCGCCATCTCCACCCTCCGCGGCGCCACCCCCAATCGCACCCGCATCTTTGAAGACGGCGGCGGCGTGCAAGCGGACCTCCTTGCCCACTACTGGACGAACAACCGCAAGCTCGAGCACCGCACTCTCGTCACCGTCGACTTCAACGACTACTATCGCTGGGACCCCGCGCTTAGCTATGCCGGCAGCACCAACCCCGATATCGTCGCCTGGAATGCCGTACGCCGCGTCACGCTCGATTCCAACTACAACCCCGTCGGCCCGATCCCGTACTTTACCAAGCACTACACCGAGTCTCCTGGCGAAATCTACACCCGCAACCAGAGGCGCCGTGTCACGGTGCTGGGCGCTCTCCTTCGCCATCAGTCTTCTCTCCTCAACGGGGATCTTCTCGCCTATGCCGGTGCCCGCTTTGACGCCGCTCGTTTCCGTCATACCGACTTCTTCACGCCGGCGTCGTCGTTTACGTCATTCTATCCCGGCTACACCCCCGGCACCCAGATCCGCAAGGGCCTTACCGCCTTCAAGCCCAATCTGGGCGTAAACTACAAGATCAAGGAAAACTTCCGGGTCTTCGCCAACTACAGCGAAAGCTACTTTGTCAGCCAGGGCGACACCACGCTCATCGTCGCCTCTCCTGACTACAAACCCGAAACCGCCGAAGGCTGGGACTACGGTTTCAAGGGCTCCTTCTTCGACGATCGCCTCAGTTACACAATCAGCGGCTACTACGCAAAACGCCACAACGTCACCGTTACCGACTATGAGGAGACACCTCTCGGTTCGGGCAGCTTCGTCCAGGTCCAGCGCCGCGATGGCGATCAACTCGTCCGTGGCTATGAAGCCGACCTCAACTGGCGCGTCACAGACGAATTCTCGCTCCTGTTCAGCTATGGTAACGTCAATTCCCGCTACACCAACTTCGGCAGCGCCTTCCCGGACGCCATCGGCCGCCGCGTGGCCTTCATCGCGCCCTACAACGGCAGCCTCAGCGCAAAATGGGCGCCCGTGGCCGGCCGCTTGAAAGGCTTCTCAGTTAACGCGGGCATTACCTTCGTCGGCGCCACGCCCACCGAATTGCCGACCGCCGGGGATACCTATGCGACCACCGGGCCTCGCATCATAACGGCCTCCACCGGCCAGAAAAATCTCCGCGCTCCGGCCTACAGCCTCGTGAGCGTGGGCGCCCGCTACACGTTGCAGAATTCGGGCGCCGTCACGCACACCTTCGCGGTCAACGTGAACAACCTGCTCGACGAGGACTATCTCCGCGTCGGTGCCAGCGCCGCCAACCGTCTCCTCGGCGAAAAGCTCGCGGTCTACTTCACCTACACCCTCAACTTCAAGGGACCGAAGCTTTGATTCCTTTCGAAGAATAATTCTCCGCGACAAACCTTCACGCGAATACAGGGCCCGCTCCGAAAACGGAGCGGGCCTTTTTGTACCCGAAAGACCCCAAAGCAGCCACCGCCACAGTGGCCACGCCCCTGAGGGCGTGGACCGGCACGTCCCTCACCCGAAGATCCACGCTCTCACGACCGTGGCCACATCTCTTCTTCAAAATGCTGCAGCCAGGCGTTTCTCCAGTGCAGCCACACGACCCAGTGGCGACGAGCAGGCGCCCGTTGGCGCAGAGGAAAGCGGCAGTTGTGTTCAGTTCTGGAAAAATATCCGCCCCGCGCGGGGCGGCGACCTTGGCTTCAGCGTGCGCCACGCCCCCACGCTGCTGGCCGCGATTTCACCATTGCGGTACGCCAGCTCGATTGAACATGTAAGTCCGAGCGAATGAATTTCTCCGGCGCCACTCTGCTCCTTCTCGAGGACGAACCGCTGCTCCGTAAACAGATCGCCGCCCACCTGCAGCAAGCCAACGCCGCCGTCACCAGCGTCAAAACCCTCGCGGAAGCCCGCCAGGCGCTCACGCATCTGGAATTCGACTACGCGCTGCTCGACG
>JBDSPT010000456.1:0-6196 GCA_039930205.1 Opitutus sp.
CTTTTTTCAGCGGCACTTCAAACGTCGCCAGCTCGGCATTCTCTTCCACCAGCTTCGCCCGCTCCAGGTCCATCAGCTCACCGAGCGTCTTCTGCGGAGCCGTCGTGCCTTCGCTCTCAGCCTCCGCCAGGCGTTTCTCCCGCCGCTCGCCTTGCTTCCGATATTTCTTCAGATCGCCGGGTCTTGGCGCTTCGCCGTCGATCTTCAACGGCGTGTACTGTTCACCATACGGCTTCGAGGGATCGAATCGAACGGTCGCTTCATGCAACACCTTCCCCTTCTCGTTTCGCTCAACGACCGTCTGCGTATACGCCCAGTGGTCGTAGTCCGCGGCGTACTTTGCCAGCGCCCCGTCCAAGAGCGCAGGCACGGCTCCACTCACAGGGCCCGAAATCACCCCCAGGATCGTCAGCAGCAGCAATCGTCGCATGCAGCTACGAACCACTGAAGCCCCGGATCGTTCCCTCATCCTCTGGAGATTCCCGTCACTTTGAATTGTCCGGCCCGGACGAACGCGCACTCGCATCTCACATGCGGCAGATCAGTAGCTCGCGCTCGTAAACCAGTTCCTTGGGCAGGTGATCATGCAAATCGAGAAACAATTCCTCATGACCAATCACCTCGGCGCGCCACGCTCCGCGATCGAAGGCCTGCAGCTCGTCGAATTTCTCCTTCGGATATTCCAGCCCCGTCCAATCCAACTCCTCATAACGCGGCTGCCAGCCAATCGGCGTTTCCCGACCAACCGCCCGGCCCCGCGCCCGCTCCACAATCCATTTCAGCACGCGCATGTTGTCGCCAAACCCCGGCCACATGAAGGCTCCGTTCTTGTCCTTGCGAAACCAATTCACATTAAACACGCGCGGGGTCTCGCTGAGCGTGCGCTGCATTTTGATCCAATGCCTGAAGTAATCGCCCATGTGATACCCGCAGAACGGGAGCATCGCCATCGGATCGCGCCGGACTTTGCCCACGGTTCCGGCCGCTGCCGCCGTCATCTCCGAACCCATCGTCGCGCCAATGTAGACGCCCGCACTCCAGTTGAACGCCTGGTAAACCAGCGGCATCGTCGTCGCGCGACGCCCGCCGAAAATGATCGCGCTGATCGGAACTCCGTCGGGCTTCTCCCAATCCGGATCAATCGTGGGGCATTGTGAAGCGGGCGCCGTGAATCGAGAATTTGGATGCGCGGCCTTCGTGCCTTGCTCTTTCGCAATCGCCGGTGTCCACCGATTTCCCTGCCAGTCGGTGCACTGCGCCGGCGGCTCGTCGGTCATTCCCTCCCACCACACCCCGCCGTCCGGAGTAAGCGCGACGTTGGTGAAGATCGTATTCCTGGCCAGCGCCGCCATCGCGTTCGGATTCGTCTTGTTCGAGGTGCCAGGGGCCACGCCGAAGAAACCTGCTTCCGGATTGATGGCATGCAGCCGACCGTTGGCGTCGGGCTTCAGCCAGGCGATGTCGTCGCCGACCGTGGACACCTTCCAACCCTCCTTCTGAAACGGCTCCGGCGGAATCAGCATCGCGAAGTTCGTCTTGCCGCACGCGCTGGGGAAAGCCGCCGCCACGTACGTCTTGTCCCCGCGCGGATCCTCCACCCCGAGGATCAACATGTGCTCCGCCATCCAACCTTCGTCGCGCGCCATGTTGGATGCGATGCGGAGCGCGAAGCATTTCTTCCCCAGCAATGCGTTGCCGCCATAGCCCGATCCGTAGCTCCAAATTTCGCGCGTCTCCGGGAAATGCACGATGTACTTCTCGCGGTTGCAGGGCCACGGCACATCGTTCTGGCCCGGCTCCAGCGGCGCGCCGACCGAGTGCACGCACGGCACGACGCGCTTCTCCGCTTTGTCGATCTGCTTGAACACCGGCAGGCCAATGCGCGCCATGATCCGCATGTTCACCACCACGTAAGGCGAGTCGGTTATTTCCACGCCGACCTGCGACATGGGAGAACCGACTGGTCCCATGCTGAATGGCAGCACGTACATCGTGCGTCCCTTCATCGCGCCGTTGAACAGCCCCTTCAGCGTTTTCCTCATCTCAAAGGGATCCACCCAATTGTTCGTCGGGCCCGCGGTATCTTTGGCGAGCGAGCAGATATACGTCCGATCCTCCACCCGCGCGACGTCAGTCGCATCGGAACGCGCATAGTAGCACCCCGGCCAAAGTTTCGGATTCAGCTTCGTGAACGTGCCCGCTTTCACCATTTGCGCGCACAGCAGGTCGTTCTCTTCCGGAGAACCATCCACCCAGTGAATCGCCGCAGGTTTCGTCAGATCGGCAATCTTGCCCACCCACTTCAGCAGGTTCTTGTTGGTCGCGAGTGGCTCTGAATAATTCCGTTTCGGCATAGTGAGTGGGGCAATCATCATAGCGAGGAACCGGAAGCCGTAAAGCGCTCGCCGCGCTGTGCCCTTTCTGCAAAACACTCCGCAGATCTTGAGCCAATGCGAAGGATTTCCTGCGCCTCCTTGACCGGACTGCATTTTCCCATGAACAAACTCTGTATCTTCGTTGGTACGCTGGTGGGCGGTTACGGCGGTTGGTACGCCGGAGAAGCGCTCGGACTCGGCTTCGGCTGGTGTTACGCGATCAGCGGTGTCGGTAGCATCGTCGGGGTCTATCTCGGCTGGAAGTTCGCGCGGCGCTTCGAATAGTTCGCTCGTCGCTCACGCCGTCATCGCTATTTCACGGGTTCGATGTGCACCGACACGTCGCTGACGCGGAGCACCGACGCGAGTAATGCATCCTGGACCGCGTGCGCAATCCTGTGTCCTTGCCGTACGGTGAGATCGCCGTCGACGCGGACATGGATGTCGACGAGGTGACTCAAACCGCTCTTCCGGACGCGACATTTATCAATGGACCGAACACCTGTGACTTGAAGCGACAGCGAACGGACTTGATTCTCCAACGCCTCCGGCACCGCCGTGTCCATGACATCACGCAATCCGCGCCCCGTCATGACCACCCCGTTCGCTGCGATGACCGCACACGCGATCAACGCCGCCCAATCGTCCGCCGCGGCATATTTCGGTCCGCCCCACACAGCGATGGCGATTCCGATGAACGCCGCTCCCGATGTGACGGCGTCGGAATAATGGTGCAGCGCCTCCGCTCCCAGAGCCGTGCTGCCCGCTTTTTCGCTGGCAGAACGCATGCGCCGTGAAAACCAAATCTTAATGGCGACAATCACCGCGAGCAGCGGAAGGGTCGCCCAGTGTGGTCCACGATGCGGCGTGAGAATTTCGTGCACCGCGTGCCAGGCGATCCACACGGCCGCTGCGAAGACAAAGATCGCCACGGCGAGCGCAGCCAGTGGCTCGGCTTTACCATGCCCATAGGGGTGATTGGCGTCGGGTGGCCGCGACGCGACGCGGAATCCAGCCCAAACCAGCACCGAGGAAAGAATATCGAGCAAAGACTCCGCGCCGTCCGCGATCAGCGCGTACGTGTGCCCGAAAAAACCGCCGGCAAACTTCATCGCCGCCAGCATCGCATTCAGCGCAATTCCACGGAGCACCAACTCGGCGCTGTCGCGCGCGCGCTGCTGCGTCGCTGCATGATGACGGGGTAGTTCAGCCACGCTCGGACCGTAGATGCGCCGCTCACAGATTCGCCAGCCCGCAATTGACCCCGCTGTGCCCAGCTCTCACCTTCTCGACCCATGGCCACGCCAGAGATTTCCGTGGGGCGCGACCCCGTAAAACAGTTTTCCGTGTTCGCCGAGAATCGTGTCGGTCGTCTGCACGACCTCTCCGCGTTGTTCAAGGACCACAACGTTCACATCATGGCTATCACCGTGCTGGATACGACGGACAGCGCCATCATGCGTGTCATCGTCGATGATCCGGACAAGGCGCGAGAGCTCATGGTGAACAACGACTTTCCGTACACAGAAACGGAAGTTCTCGCCGTCGACATCGGCGACGAATCAAAGCTCAAGGCCGTGCTGGGCGCGATCTTCGAGGCCGAAATCAACGTCCACTACGTCTATAGCTTCATCAAGCGTCCTGAAGGTGGCGCCGCCTTGGTTCTCAGCATCGAGGATAGCGACGTCGCCTCCCAAGCGCTCAACCGTTGCGGCTTCAAAGTACTCAGTCAGCGCGACATTTCGCGGTAGGGCGGCTATGGATTGTCTGGTTAGGCAGGGAGCTCACGCGCGAACGGCGTCAAAGGCGTTTAGTACGCCCCGTCAGTCCCGCGCGCACCGCGATTCACAGACGCGAGACCCGCATTCACGTCTAGTTCCCCTGCAAACCTACGATTGGCATTCTGAGCTCAGCCAAGAATCCAGTGTGACTGTGGCGAGGGTGGATGCTTACGATGGCCTGACCCTCAAATTGTAGACTGAGCCGGAGGATGGTTTCAGTTGAGTTGGTTTTCGAAGTCAACAGGCGAGAGGTAGCCGATGGAGGAGTGGCGGCGGTGGAGGTTATAGAACGCCTCGATCCACTCGAAGATAACAGCTTTACCGTGCTTACGCCTTCACGTCGCCCATCTTCTCACCGTCGAGCTGATAGATGCCGGTCATGTACCCGTTCTCAAACATCGCGCCGACTTTGAGCTGACCGTAAAACGAGATTGGAACGTCCATCAGTGGGCGGACGCCTTTCGACATCTTCACCACGACCCACTCGTTCATATTCGGAACGGTCCCGTAACAGCACATCATTGGATCCTTCACCAAGAGAAATTCCGTCACCAAACCATTATCCATTTTCACCGGCAGCATGAACCCCGTGACAATCGCCTTCTTCCCGCTCCATTCCTTCACCGTTGCGGGAATCTGTTCTTCGCCCGTGGGCGGCAAAGTCTTGGGATCCGCTGCGGCATCGAACGCAGGCGGCGTAAATTTGTAACCGGCGAGCCGATCAAAACCCAGGCGCAGATAACCCTGCTCCACCTCGGGCGCACCTTTCGGCGGCTCCGCAGACTGCAACCGCGCCATCGCCAAGCTCATCAACAGGGCGGCCCCGACAACTGACTTCCGAATGAGCGATCGAGCAGTGGAGTTCATAACCACCTCCACTCTGCACAAGGGACGAGTACCGTCAAAAACTTTGCCAGTGAACAGATCTCTCGCTTCCCGCCGTCACGAGACTGGTGCCAGCGTTTCGGCCACCGGTGTTCGATACGCCTTCAAAGCCGGGATCACGCCACCCAGTGCGCACAGCGCAATCATCGCCGCCGGACAGACCGCCATGACGGGCTGCCACTTCCACACCTCCAGCACCACTCCGGTCTGCGCGCGGATGATCGCCGCGACGCCGCTCAACAGTCCGAAGTAAACCGCGAATCCCACCATGGCGCCCAACGCACCGATCACTGCTGCTTCCAACACCACGGCACCGAAGATCGTGCGCCGCCGCGCGCCCATCGCCCGCAAAATCGCCAGGTCGCGCTGCCGCGCGCTCATCGAATTATAGATGCTCGCCAGCACCGAGCCGGCCGCAACCAGTGCGACCAGATACGCCACCAGCTCGAGGACGCGATCGAACCACGAGATCTTTTGAAAAAGGTCCGCGACGATCGCGCCCACCGGGTAAGCAAACGTCAGCCGGTTGCCTTGCTTGTTGTACATGACATCCAACATGAATCCGGCGGTCGCCGCGCGCAGTTGCACCAACACCGCACTGATTTCCGTCGACGCGCGCGCGTCATGGCCGCTCATCTTCTGCAGCCCTTCGATCGGAATCCAAATCACTCGATCAGCCGGTGTATTCGTGGGCTCCAGTACACCGGTGACGACATACGTCTCGGCGTGTTCGTCCTTCTCGTTGAACGCAAGCCCATGAAAAGGATGGAATGTGGCCCCCACTTTCAGCCCTAACCGTTCCGCTGCGAAACTTCCCGCGACCGCTTCAGTCGCGCCGAGCTCGAAGACCCTTCCGCCCGACACCATCGTGAATTTTTTTCCGCGGGTATACTCCACATTGGTGAAAAGCTCGGGCAGGGTTCCCACCAACCGATACCCGCGTAGGTTGTCGCCGACGGCGATCGGGGTCGCCGTCTTCACTGCGGGATGCCGCTTGATCGCTTCGTAATCGGCAAACGCGATATTCCCCGGCGACGCCTCGAGATGGAAAATAGCGTTGAGTACGAGTTGAAGTTTCGAACCTCGCGCACCCAACACCGCGTCGAATCCCGTGCTCGTGGAAGCGAACGCGTCACGAGACTGCACCTTCACCGT
>JBDSPT010000457.1:0-4192 GCA_039930205.1 Opitutus sp.
AGGTGGCGCGAACACCAGAGGGGAAGTCGTACCGGACTTTGATTTTCGCGGTCGTCATGTCGTTGTGGGTGAGACCGCCGGATCCGACCACATTCGCGGGCGCTCCGAGTTTGTTGAACGCGCCGAACGCGCCTGACGTGCCGGCCGGAAACGCGGTGCTGGTGATGTACGAAAGCGGCTGACTCTCGCTGTCCTGAAGATGCGCGCTCACCCAAAAGGATAATCTGCCCACCCGGTTGCCCACCACGACGGCGGTCTGTTGGGTACGGTAGTCTCCGCGGGTGCCGTATTGACGGAAATGCTGCCATGCCTGGGTGTGCGTCAGGCCGGCTTCGAGTTTGTTTGGCTGACGCGTGGTAATTTCCACCACGGCGCCGATCGAGTTTCCCGCGTAAGCCGACGAAAAGGGTCCGTAGAGGACGTCGATGTGTTCGATCTCGGTCGGCGAAACCAATCCCCAGCGCGGACCGCCCAAGCTGTTGTTATTGGCGATCAGCGCGGAGAGCGGCACGCCGTCCGCAAAGATCAGACTTCGCGCGCTGGAGCTGACGCCCCAGACCCGCGTTCCCATGACGGCTTGGGTGTCACCGTTGTTCCGCTTGCGAAGAAAGATACTCGGGAAGTACTTGAGCGCGTCCTCCGCATCGACGGCGTTGATCGTTTCAGAGATCTGCGCGGCGGGGATCGATTCGGCAATCGCGGCGAACCGCTGTCGGGCGAGTACGGCGGCCCGGTCGCTCACGACGAGCGGCGTTAGTGTTTGAGGCACTTCCTGAGCCGACGCGGTGGCGGCGCCCAGGCAAGTGAGAGTGAGGTAGGAACGGAAAGTCATCTGAGCAGTGGCTGGGGCCCGACGTATCGGGAGAATGAGCACGTGAGGCCGTGCCCTTAAGCCTGCGCGAAGGCGCAACGAGGTTGCCGCCTGCGATAACGGGCAGCGCGCAGGTTGTCGCAACTGCGGCTCACCCGGCGTACCGCGTTAATCGCGGACGATGAAGCTCAGCAACCGCTGCGCGGCGGCGGAACTGCAGGTACCGCCCGGTCCAGACCGGCACCCAGGTTGTCCAGGCAAACTCGGCCGATACACTGTAACGTAGGATCAAACGACTCCGCGCGCGAGGCGACGCAGGCCAGCAGGATCTTCCCGGGGGATTTTGGCCCGGGAGTAGCCGAGTTTTCGTCAGACGATTTCTTTGCGTCCGCCACAGCGTGACACAGGTGACACATCGTTTGCGGCGAAAAGGTTTTTTTGACGGCCTCGCTCAAAGACATCTCGCGCGAGTAGTCCGCGATCATCGTGCCCCACGCGTACGTTTGCACCAGATCCCAGTGACTGCCCGTGGCGAGCAGCCACGCAAACAGCGTCACGATCAGGGATAACTTGGAGCGCATTCAGCCGTGGAGAAACGTCAACCACCTCGACGGTACAAGGAAAAAGTCCCGCGACGTCGTCCTAAATTGCTGGCTGGAGCGGTTTGACTAAACAAAACTGTAGCCGACTTCCGGTCATTGCATGAAGCGGAGCGACGAAGCGATCCAGCTGGATCTCCACCGAGCGCTTCGCGCACCTCGCGATGACAATGAAGGGACGTCCAGCTACCGTTTAAGTTAACTGCTCGAGTCGCGATCACGCCGCCAGGCGTAGTTACTTCACGCTACCGAGCGTCACGGCGTCATGACCACATCATCGTCGTCGTACAACCGGTGATTGGGTCCGGCCGACCGAATCTCCATCTGCGTACCCGAGAGCTGGTGGAAGAAATACGGAGTACCCCACCGATCGCAGAGTTCACCTCGTGGGTTGATGGCGGGATGCGATTTCGCGATCAACGGAAGTTTCAGCCGGTTGCTTCCGGACAGCGCCGCTGTGATGGCGATATTGTCACCCACCGGATTTCCCGTGGCAGGGAAGTTCGTGCGAAAGGTCTCGAGTAACTGTTCTACGATCTCCAGGTCGGTGCGGCTGCTCCCTGTCGGGGAATTGAGCGCGTCCGCCAATCGAGATTCACCCGGCGCTTCGGCCGTGGTCTGAACGTGCGTACCACGTAAGAGAACTGCGGATGCGGTGGATCCTGTCGGTGGCGAGAGCTCTCCTCGCGACTGCGGCGCACGGGCGGTCCAGAAGAGCCACGCGGCCACAATCGTCAACGCCGCGACAATCAGTGCCCATAGACGTCGTTCGCTCATCCGAGGAAACCGAGATTAGGTTTCGCGAAACGGCCGATGTTCGGGAGCACCGTCGACAGGTTGCTCGAGCTGACGCCGAACCAGCGGGCGAGGGTCGCGCTGTATTCGTCGACACTCGTAGTCGGGATCCACCGACCGCGACCGGTATCGTCGGGTCCGCCGATCGTGAGATCGGGCACGCGGCCATAGATGTCGTTTCCCTGCAGCGCGCCACCGACCATAAGGTGGTGACTGCCCCAGCCGTGATCCGAGCCGTCGCCGTTCGTGTTGAACGTGCGTCCGAAATCCGACGCCGTAAAAGTCGTGACTTGGTTACCTGCACCCAGTTCCACGGTCGCATCGTAGAACGCTTTGAGTGACGTTGAGAGGTCCGAGAGCAAGGTCGCATGCGCGCCAAGTTGATTGTCGTGCAGATCCCATCCGCCAACGCGCGCAAAGAAGATCTGCCGCTTCAGCCCGAGGTTCGGAGCCGTGGCGATCAATCGTGCGATCATCTTCAACTGTTGTCCCAGACTCGTCGTGGGAAACGTCGTCGTGAAGGGAATCGCGGCGTTGGCGCCGACGTACTGGGCGAGCAACGCGCTGTCCGCAATCGCGTCGCGCGTCATCCCGGCGAATGCGGTTTTGAACAGATTGCCCGTTTGGGAGGAGAACAGATCATTCTGTGCCTGGGTGCGAAGACCGGCCGCAGACGTCGCACTGGTGGAGGAACCGCTCAGCGAAACCACGCCATTGGTGCCGACGGAATACTGTGACACCGTGCGTCCGACCTGGAACGAGTTCTGGCCGGCGAGGCTGATCGACATCGAGATTGCGCTGTTCGCGTTGAAGGCCTCGGTGAGATCCGCAAGGCGTCCGCCCCAGCCGGAGGAGAACGGCTTGTCGGGCACGCTACTCTGCCATTCGACCTGCTGGTCACTATGGGAAAACAGCTGCGGCGGCAGAGGAACGGATTGAGCGCTGTACTGCGCCTTCGTCGTCGGCACGACGAGGGTGCCGGTGTTGGCCATGATCGCGGCTTTGCCCTGACCGAAGAGATTGTGGAAATCGGTCATCGACGGATGCAGCGCAAAGGCGCGGCCGTCGGACGTCTTCGGCGTGAGCGGCAGCAAACCGGCTTGAGGCAGCGCCAACGCACCACGACCGGTCGCATACGCGGCGTAGCCCGTCGCATCGTGGGGAATCAGAACATTGTTCGCGTCGTTACCACCTTGGAGAAACAGACAGACGAGCGCTTTGTAATCGGGCGCGGTGGCGGTGGCGGTGACGGAGGGACTCGCGATCGCGCCGATGAGCCGAAGTTGCGCGAGGGCCGAAAGCAATCCGGTGGTGCCCACGGCGGCGCAGCACGATCCGATGAACTTGCGCCGGGAGAGATCATAGGAGGATTTTGAGTTCATGCGGTGAGTTCAGGGAAGCGCAGCTATAACTGGGATGGCGGCTAAGGTTGCACCGCGCCTTCAGCGGAAGTGGTCACGAGATATAACGCGTTGCGCACGCGATCGGTGGCAGTGGTGCTGGACGGCAGCGCGTTCAGGAAAGTCACGATGCGGGTCTGGGTGGCCGTGGGCAGCGCATTGCCGGTGAGCAGCAGATTGAGACGATCGACGAGCGCGGCTGGCTGGGCCGCCAGCGGCAACAGGTCGGTGTGGGTGAGGGCGACGCCCTGGTAGGTCGCGTTGAAAATGAAATTGTAGAGGTAGTTGGGCGTCGTCATCGCGGTGGAGGCCGTGAGGATTTCGAACTCGGGTGCATACAGTCCTGCCGCCGCCAATACACCCGCTTGCACGTAGTCCGGCTCGTAGAAATTGAAGACGGTCGGTGCACTCAAGGCCGACTGGGCGATCTGCCCGTTCGCGTTGTTGATCGCGTAGCGCGACGTGGCCGAACTGACGCCCGCGCCTCTGAGCAAGGCGGTTACCCGCAACAGTGGTTCCTTCAGTTTACCGGATCCGGCGTTGCTCGCGACGTTGGCCGAGCGCGCTTCGTAGTCAGTCAGGATCGC
>JBDSPT010000458.1:0-3435 GCA_039930205.1 Opitutus sp.
GGCAAGGAAGGTGGCGCGGCCAGCAACGTCTACGGTGACATGCTCACGGATACTTTCGCTCAACAACTCACGCGTGGCGGTGGCTTCGGCCTCGGTCACCTCCTCGAGAAACAACTCGCTCCCCGCGCATCCCGCGCCGGCCTCAACTCCACCGACGAAACGTCGGAAAATTCCTAATATGAACTGGCAAAGCATCGCCGAATGTCTCCGGCAGGAACTCGCTGAATATGGCGAACTCCTCCGTCTCTTCGAGCAACAGCAGGAAAGTCTTTTCAAACGTGACGCCGATGGCGTTCTCCGTCTCGGCGGCGAGATCGAAGACCAGGCCCACATCCTCCAGGACTGTCGCGCCAGCCGCGAGAAGATCGTCGGCGCGTTCGCGACGAGTGTCGGACTCGCCGAAGCTGCGACGCTCCGCTCATTGTTCCCGCACATCGAGGAAGCGGCCCGTCCACTGCTCGAAGCGCTCGTAAACGAAATCAATCACTTGTTGCACCGGGTGCGTCGCACCAGCCGGCACAATCACACCCTGCTGTCACGCACGCTCGAGCTGCACAGCGAAACGCTGCGCCAGCTCCGGCCCGATGCGTTTAGCCAGACCTACGCTCCAGACGGTCGTCTCTCTCTTGCCGCGGCCCGGGGTGTTCCTGCTCTCCGCGCCGCTGGCTGATTCCAGCCGCAAGCCCTCGCTTCAACTCACCGTCTCGCCATGTCCGGACTCTTCGCCAGTCTTAATGCCTCTGTCAGTGCGCTCACGGCGCACAGCCGTTCGGTCGAGATCGCGGGCAAGAATCTCGCGAACGTCAACAACGCCAACTACGCCCGCCAACGCGTCATTTACGGTGACCGCGGAACAGTGGTCACGCCGGACGGCGCTGAGAGCCTCGGCCTCGAAGCGCTTGGAGTAGAACAGCTGCGTGATGCCCTGCTCGACCGCCAGGTAGTCCGTGAGGCAGCTCGCACGTCCTACTATCAAGCCCAGCAGAACGGATATTCGCGCGCACAGGCCGCCCTGGGTCAGGATGTTTCTAGCGCCGGTTCGAATAGTACGACCAGCAACGATACAGGCATTGCTGCGGCGCTCGACGGCATGTTCAGTTCCTTCCAAGGTTTCGCCGCCAATCCAACGGACACGGGTCAACGCCAGTCCCTCCTGCAGAGCGTCGGGATCCTGACCGACCGTCTCCGTTTGGCAGATTCGCGTCTAAACCAGGTTCAGAGTGATCTCGATGCCCAGGTCGGCACCGATGTCGCCGATGCCAATCGTCTGATGCAGACGGTCGCCGATCTGAACGATCAGATCAGCCGCTTCGAAATCAACCGCCCGGGTTCCGCGGTCGATTTACGCGATCAGCGCCAGGCCGCGCTCGAAAAACTCGCCGCGAAATTACCCATCGCCACGTCCGAACTGCCGAACGGTAAAGTCACGATCTCCAGCGTGGATTCGGGTGGCGCCCCAGTGGTGTTGGTCTCTGCCACAGGTTTTGTCGGCCCGCTTTCGTTTGATGCAACGACGAATCCACCGACCGTCAAAGGCGGAAGTGGCAGCACGGTTTTAGCCCTTGATTCCGGGGCGATCCAAGGCTCGATCGACGCTCGGACGGATGCGATTCAGACGATTCGTGATCAGCTCGATGCCCTTGCCGGGCAACTCACGACATCGATCAACGCGATCTACAACCCAGGCGGTTCGGGCTCGGATTTCCTGACGGGCACGACAGCAGCGACGATCACGCTCGCCAGCGGACTGACACCATTGAACTTGAAGGCGAGCATCTCGGGTGCCGCGGGTGACAATACCGCTGCGCTTGCAATCGCTCAGCTCGCTTCGAAGAAATTTTCCACGGCAGGTTCGCCCGCCGATCTCATCGAGGGCACCTTCTCCACGTTCTTCTCCGGTGCCGTCAGTGGACTCGGCCAGGCCGTCGCTGGCGCCAATTCACGCGTGAACGACCAAGGTCGCATTGAACAGCTCGTCCGGTCGCAGCGCGACACGGTGAGCGGTGTTTCCCTGGATGAAGAGATGGCGAACCTGATGAAGTTTCAGCGCGCCTTCCAGGCATCGTCCCGCGTTTTCCAAACCATCGACGCACTGCTCGAGGTCGTCGTGACTCAAATGGGTCGGTAATTCGGAGCCTCACTCTCATGCGCATCGCAAGTAACACCGTATCAGATTCGATGATTCGCCAGATTCAGCAGTTGATGGGCGATCAATCGAAGCTCCAGCTGCAGGTCTCCAGCGGTCGCCGGATCACCCAGCCTGAGGACGATCCGGCAGCGGTCGGTCGGGTGCTCAATCTGCAGACCGAGCAGCGGCAGTTGGCGCAGTATGCCAGCAACGCGTCCCGGGCGCTGATGTTGACCCAGTCTTCCTTTTCCGGGCTGCAAGGCCTGAAGAAGGTCTCTGATCGCGCTGCCGAACTCGGCACACTGGGCACGGGCGCCTTGAGCAACGATTCGATGCGCACGTTCGGCAACGAGGTGGACCAGTTGCTCGAGCAAGCGCTGCAGCTCGCGAATTCCCGTTCAGGTGGAGATTATCTTTACGGCGGCACAGCCGTTGATGCTCCGCCGTTCGTGGCGACGCGTGACGCCACCACCGGCAAGATCACCAGCATCGCGTTCAACGGCAACACGGCGCAGGCCTCCATCCCGCTTTCCGAAGCCACCAGCGTCGCGCCTTCGACGAATGGAGCGACTAACACGGGGATCGGTGCGTTCCTTAACAATCTCGTCACGCTCCGTGACGCCCTCACCAGCACCGACGTTGCTGCGGTTCGCGCGGCCCAGCCTGCTCTGCTCGACGGCGAGAATGTCATCATCGCAGCGATGGCGGATAGCGGTGGCATCCAGACGCGGATCGAAGCCGCTCAGTCACAACAGCTGGACCGGACCATGGGTCTGGAAAAATTGGTCTCGAACGAGTCGTCGGTCGATTTGCCCACCACGATCGTGAAGTTGAATCAGGCCCAGACTGCCTATCAGGCCGCGCTCTCGTCCGCGGCAAAGGTCATGAATTTATCTCTACTCGACTACGTAAAATAATTCCAGCGCAGCCTCCCACATGAAAGTCATTCCCGACATCACCCCCATAGATTTTGGCTCCTTTGCAGAGAACCAAATCACTCTGCCGTACGGCATCATCGGTTTCTCGCAGTACCAGCGCGCTGAGCTGCTCTACATGCCCGATCACCTTCCGTTTCTCTGGATGCGCCTGCACGGCGAAGATCCAGCCGACACGGTGCACTTCATCGTAATGGAGCCGTGTGGGTTGATCGCCGACTATGAGCCCGAGATCTTCGATGAAGATGCGCTCCAACTCGGAATGGATGATCCGTCCGAAGCGATGATCCTCAACATTGTCACGCTACGCCAGCAGCAGCCCGTCGAAGCATCGGTCAATTTGGTCGGACCACTGATCGTCAACCGCCGTAC
>JBDSPT010000459.1:0-6489 GCA_039930205.1 Opitutus sp.
AACTTGGAAGTGTGATACGCGTGAGCCGAATTTGATCAAAGGCGCCCACCACCGACGAGGCTCTACGATCGCGGCAAGCTGCTTCGCCCTGAGGTCGCGCTCAAAATCGGCCCAGAATTCGACGGGAGGCTGCTCAGCGCGTTTTACCCGTAGCAAATCCTCAACACTCACTTTGGTCTTACGAGAATTCATCGGCGGATATAGGGCTGCAATTCTGACTGAAGGAGTTGCTTGGCGTAATGCAGCCGTGAGCGAACCGTACCCACTGAACAATCCATCACTTCAGCAATTTCCTGATGGCTGAGGCCATCTATCTCAAAAAGCGTAATCACGGTTCTATGCTTGATAGACAATTTGTGCATCGCCTCGTTCAATTTTTCCTGAAGCTCACGGGCAAACGTCTCGCGATCCGCACCCGTCGCGTCCGTTAGCGCAGCGATGATTTCTGAGGAAACGGCGTCATCTTCGCTTATCTTTTCGAAGCTGAAGAAGGTGCGAAGACGGTTTTTGCGGAGGTGCGTGAGGGTCGAATTGACCGCAATCCGATAGAGCCAGGTGAAGAAAGACGACTGACCCTGAAACCGATTGATGGATTGGAACGCCTTGATGAAAGCGTCCTGCGTCAAATCTGCCGCGTCTTCACGGCTCGAGGTGAGATGATAAACGACGCCGTACACCCGCGACCTGTATTTGAGCACCAACTGATCAAAAGCAGCCACATCACCGCTTTGCACCCGCTGCACGATGGAAACGTCGGAGTCCGCCTCGTGCTGCCGGTCCGGCGAAGCAACCAGAGTTTTCCCGAGGATTTTCACCGCGTCCATAACGTCATCGAACTAATTCCAAGCTCGAACATCCTGCAAACGGAAATTCGAACGAGCGCGATTTTGACCACTGACCGAATGATTGCATAGCCCACAGCCCTCTTCGCCGTTCATTGCCCGCGCAATCCCGAGACTTGGCCCCGCAAGACGTCGCAGAGCGACAGGAGAAGGGGTGTTGGGGACTCTAAGGTCGAGAGCTCGAGAGTTTGAGAGGCCGAATCCAGTTCGCGATGGATCTCAAGCGTGACTGCTTCAAACACGCCGAGTTCGGTCATTTGTTGCTGCCTAAGTGGAAGAAAGGGTAAGCGTTCGCCTTTCACTTCCAGTTCGAGGGTTTCACGCTCTCGCACTGGCAGGCGGTCGGCCAACATAATCAGTGGCAAGGTGAGTTTCCCACTGCCCAAGTCGGTGCCCAAGGTCTTCCCGATCTTGGTTTCATCGCCGAAGTAGTCTGCCAAATCATCGTAGATCTGATATGCGATGCCAAGGTGCCGGCCGAACTGACCGGCCGCGGAGACGAATTCGGGAGCGAACCCCGCGAGCTGAGCGCCCAAGCGACAGGAAACGAAAAAAAGCTCTGCAGTTTTGAGGTCGATGATCCGTCGGTAGTCCGAGAGGCTCACATTGGTCGTACCTCGACGCAGAGTCTGCACGATCTCTCCGGAACAGACTCTCCTCGTGGACTCCGAGACTGCCGCGCATACTTCGGATGTTGGGAATTGGGTCGCCACATTCAGTGCATGGGCAAATAGAGCATCACCGAGCAGGACGGCAGAGGCCGGACCATAAGCTCGAGTGGCGGTTTGACGGCTCCGTCGGACCGTGGCCGCGTCCATGATGTCGTCGTGAACGAGGGTAGCGAGATGCACCATCTCGACAACGGCCGCCACGCGGACCAAATCGCTCGCGATAACCGAGGAGCCCCGCCATCCACCTAGAAAGACGAGAGCCGGGCGAATCCTCTTCCCCGAGGATTCCAAGCAATACTCCACCATCGGTCGGATTTCCGGCTCGAAGGCCCCGAGCTGGACCCGCAGGAACCCATCAAGCGCGGACATGTGACCTGACAGCCCAGAAAACACTCCTCCAAATGCGCTATGCACATCGAACTCAGGGACCGCACCTACGCGAACGACGCTCATGAGAACTCCGAGAATAGATCTCTCCGTAGAAATGGCTAATCAATAGTTCCTGTTCCGGGTTAGGCTGAGTCGGAGCACGTCCCTGGGATCGAATCAAACAAAAGCCCCTCCAGGATGGAATCCTGAAGGGGCTGCAAAATCGAACAAAGCTTACTTTGCTAGCGTCGTGACGGGCTCGATCCTGTCAGGAATTACTGCGGGAGTCGCTTCGATGTATCCTGGCATCTCCTGCTTGGTGATCCCGAGGTCCCTCACATGTTTTGAGGTTAGAATCCGCTTGGCGGGTTCCGCAAAGTCAGGATGAAGTGGATTTTTGTCTGACTCTGGCTGCGAACCATCCGGAGTAATAATCCGGGCGGTGATGAACGTGAGCAGCGTACGCTGTTCAACATTATCCAGAGTCTGCCGGAAGAGCAGACCAATACCTGGGATGTCGCCAAGGAACGGCGTTTTGGTTTTGGTTTTGTTGATCTGTGTTTTGACCAGACCGCCGAGAACGAGAGTGTAGCCGTTTTTGAGAACCACGTTCGTCGTCGTCGTGCGGGAATTCACGCGGGGAATGGTGATGGAAACACCACCTGCCGTATAAACGTCGTCGATACCAAGCGAGGATACCTCAGGCGTGACCAACATCTGAATCAAGCTATCCGTGACGTCGCCGTTAGCATCCCGGGTGTCGATGATGGAAGGCGTGACGGTCAATCCGGTCCTAACTTCGATCTCCTTGATTTCAGGTGGGGACGGCACCGCGCCTTGAGCTTGCGGAACGGGAACGAAGTAGCGGAGTGTCGTTTTCTCGAAGATCTCGGCTTTGTGATTTTGCTGCGTGACGATCATTGGATTCGTGACGAGCTTCACCTTGTTGTCTTGTTGGAGCGCGTCGATCGCACCGATGAAGCTGCCACGATTGTAGATCGCCGTAGAGAACGGATTCGAAATGCCGAGCGGCGCACCACTAGGCGTCGTTCCGCCTTGGCCGAGGAACAGCTTACCGCCGTCAATCGTGGCGAGTTTCTGGAAAGCAACGCCCAAGTTCCGGGTATTACCATCCGTAACGTCGTAGAATTTGGTTTCGATCAGAACCTGCCGTGTGTTAGTCGCAGAATTGGCCTTGGAAAGGCGTGATAGCGTCTCCCGAACAGCAGTTAGTTTCGGAACGGTATCGGTGACTTGAAGCGAGCTGGCGGCCGGCAACTCCGTAACCGTTCCGCCGGCGATCTTTCGACCATTGCCGAGATCGCGTTCGCGAGAGACAACCGACAGTGCGGCCAATTTCGCTTCTCCAAGATTGCCAGAAGTGATCGGGATGATGATGGACTCCTGCTGCTCGTTAACTTCGTCCAATGTGACAACCGATACGACGTTATCATCTTCGATAAATCCGTATCCGATCGGCGTGAGAACCTTTTGAAAGATCTGACGCCACGTGACGTTACGGAGCTTGATCGTCGCTTTGCCTTGCAGGGTCTCGGGAATGATCAAATTCAATTCGAAAAGGTCCGCGACGTTGCGCAAAATGTTACGGATATCCTCGTCAGGAAAGTCGACGGAAAGTCGACCGTCGCCAGCCGGCTCTTTCTTGGCGGCCGGAACATCTGCCGCTGGCACTGTTGTCGCAGATTCAGTCGATGCGACAGCAGGAACCGTGGCGGTTTCGACTGATACGACTGCCGGAGCTGGCTGATCTGTAGATGGAGCCAGCGTTTCCGCCGGCGGTGCAGCAACTGCTGCAGTTTCAGTGGCTTGGCTCCGGCCTAGGTTGACGAAAGCAACCAAAGTCAAAGCTAAGGATAGGACGGCGCGAGTTCTCATGGGTTCTTTCCTGGATTGATACGCCGAGTAATTTCGGCGCGATTGAGGCGGAGCGTAAAAGTAAACCGTTGGATGGAGCTGAGCTCTAGATTGTAGTCCTTGCCTTCATAAGTGACCGTGATGCGGTCACCGACGCGCAGTCTCTTTTGAGCAAAAATCAGCAGAGGCTCTCCGTTCAGTGTCAAGGTACCGGAAGGTATAACGCGCTCAGCGATACGTTCGAGGAGGTCAGCTTCGGTTGCTGGCTTGATCTTGTTCAAGGCAGCGGCTTCAGCAGCCTGGGCGGCCGCAATGGCCGCCAATTCCTCGGCATCCGGCCGGCCAAATGCTACGGGATTGAAGGGATGATTAAGCTGCGATGGAAGGGGCGCGATGGCCGGTGTCGCTGTAAGACTTGATGCCGATTCAAGCACCACCCGTCGGGCTGCGAGCCCTGCGATGTCCGACTTCGCGGCATGTAGGTTGCTGGCCAACAAGGTGGCCACGACCGACATCAGAATCATCAACGCATTTCTCATGGTTGACCCAAAAGTTCGAGATTAAGACTCAGCGTTAAAAGTCCCGACCGATCCGGGGTCGGCGCTGCGATCGAGGTGGAAACGATACGGCAATAATTGGGTCCGCCCTCAAGCCGACGTAGATAGCCGAGCAGTGTTGGGTAGTCGCCCTTGACCGAAACGGCGAACCCTACACCTCCAGCGGCGTTTTTCGTGCCACTGGTCGTTTGGCGCACATCCAGGAGTTCAACGCCGGACTCATTTTCAAGGCGGTAGAAATACTGAAGATTGTTGGCCAGTTGACTCGCTTTGATCATCCGCGCCTGAATTTTTGCTCCCGCTGCGGTCAATGCGTTCACTTGTTCTGGCAGTTGAGCTCCATCTCGCACGTTCGCAGCCAAACGTTCCGCCTCGGCAGATTTCTGCGTCAACAGAGTTTGAGTTTCCTCAATCTTGCCGTTGACGAGATAGATGCCGACGCCGGAAAGAATCGCGACTCCGATACAAATCATCCGTAGCGGATGACGTTTAACTGCACCTGTGAGCTCTAAGTTGCTCATGGCTTCTTTGCCTCCTTGAGTTTGAAACTAAGCTCCAGAACCAGTCCGTTGTTCTGAGTACCCCGATTCAGGTTCAAAAGAGTGATTTCCGAGAACTTGTCGGTGAAATATGGATCCGATTTGAGCAATTGGAGATAAGTCGAAGCGCGGCCACTTGCTTGATCGGGCGCTCCGCGGACTGTACCTCGAAGGTTCAAGGTCGTGGCGTTTAGATCGAAACGATCGATCGCAACGTAATCAGGCAGCGTCTTGCCTAGATTGAGCAGAAGATCGGAAACCACTGGGCGCGATTTGAGGAAAGTTGAGACCTCGTTGACCCGCGCGGACTCCGCTTGGAACTTTTTATACTGGGCAATCGCCTGATCGCTGGGCGACTTATCCCGGTCAATCTGTCCCTGAACCAGATTGAGCTGGGCGTGAAGATCACGCAAAAAGTAAGCCCGGTACGAAACCCAAGTCAGCAACAGCAAAGCGATCAAGGTCGCTGCTCCGCCAATTAGGAAGGACGTCCGAATGACCTTGGTATCCGGCAGCCGCTGAAAGTTGCGGAAATCCGGATGCCAAGCCGGCAACGGCTCTTCGGCGTCAGACGATTTTTTGCGCAGCGACAGCATTTTGAGCGGAATGAGAAACCATGAGACTGACCAAGCCAAACCAGCGTGCGTCCAACGAGACGGAGCCGGCCTGTTCCGAGATTGTGATCTCGCGCGAACGGAGCCAGGCGGGTAAATCCAACGTAACGGTCGACACGCCAAGGGCGGAGCCAATCGCGGTTTCCAACCAGGATAGTTTAGCCGGGATGGACGTGCAAAGAATCTGCCCAACGGACTGGCCGGTTTGGACTTCGTAAAAGCCGATGGACGACTGGAGTTCCTTAAGAAGACGCTTCACCAATGTTCGTCCCATCCCCGTGAAATCGAAGGCGTTGGTAAGGAAGAGCTTTCTGGCCGATTCAACATCCTTTAATCCCAGCTCAGATTGTACGACCGGAATCATCGACTCGAATCCCTGAGGAATCGGACGGGATGCCTCCACACCAGCAGAGCTCACAATGAACGAATGGGTCGTGTCGGCCCCGATTTCCAAAACCAGAGTGGGTGTGTTCGAGTTGCGAAACTTAAGATAGTCCACCAAGCCACCCATCGTCGAGACCGAGCCCAACTCCAGGCTCTCTGGATAAATCCCGGAAGCGATCAGCGCGTCCTGAGTTGAGTTGATGTCATCGTACAACATCCCACAAAACAGCGCCTCTTTCTGGGCCGCTCGGAGATCGAAATCTAAACCGTCCGCCGAGTTCAAAACGTGAACCGCATGCTTGTCCAACTCGACTCGGAACTGGGTCGAAAGGACTTCAGCAAAATACGCCGGCTCTTTGAGTCGCTTGATCTCAAGACTGGCCCGGCGCATCAAGCGGCGCGTCGGATAAACGCCGCACTGAGCGTTCAAAAAATTTGAAGCGGTTTTCTTTGAGTAGACCCGTTTGATCGCTTCATCAAGTGCTCCAGCGTCGCCCGCTGCGCATTCACTGAGTTGTTCGATTACTAACGGAGCCGTCGAACCAGAAGTCCGCGCAAGTAGAACCGAGTGTTCGTTCTGCTCGACGAAAAAACCTTTGTTCTTGGACGCGAAACGCATGCGAAATTAGTGGGCGAAA
>JBDSPT010000460.1:0-5652 GCA_039930205.1 Opitutus sp.
ATTCGCCCACGGTTGGGCAAGCGCGAGCTTGGGCGTTTTGTCGGGGCGTTCTCGCGGGAGCGGGAACTACTGTTTGAACATGGAGGTGACGGCGAACACGGAGTTCGGATCGGAAGGATTAAAGCCATCTCAACAGGATCGATTCTCACGAATTCCGTACCTGTGTGACTCCGTGTTCAAACCACTTCCGCGGATTCGATCCGCCGATCAGCGAACTGTCAGGCGAGTCGGAACAGAAAGAAGCCCAGCGGAGCCGTGAGTATCAGACTGTCGCTCACATCGAAGACCCCGCCGATGCCAGGGATGATTCCGCCGGAGTCTTTGATCGTGGCGCGGCGTTTGATCACCGACTCGATCAGATCGGAAACAATCGCAGTAAGCGCGATGGGCGCGGCATAGAGCGCAGCCATGATCGGCGTCATGTGGGCGGGAAAGTGTGCGCGACACAGCCAAGCGACGAGTGCGCCGATGCCCATCGAAACAAACACGCCGCCGATCGCGCCTTCCCAGGTTTTCTTGGGGCTGATCTGGGGAGACATCTTGTGTTTGCCGAACGCCATGCCGCTGAGCAACGCACCGACGTCGCAGAATTTGGATACGGCGACCAGCCATGCAAACAGCAACAAGCGCCCGGTCGGACCGACGGTGTCACCCGGCAGCGGTGTCACGATGCGGACGAGGTACTGCAGCATGAAGGCGACATAAACCAACCCGAACAGGGTACCGGCAAGAGCTTCGACGCGGTTGTGCGGCTCACGTTCGCCCAGCACGCGAATCGAGAAAACGATCACCGCGACCGCCAGCAGGTGAGTGGCGGGCAGGCCGAACCGCGCTTCGAGGAAAGGTGCGAGCGTGATCAAGCCGCCGAAGGTCATTCCGAGCTTGTCGAAAGGCGCGAGGCCGGCCCCCGCCATCAGCTTGTAGAATTCGCGCAGCGTCAGGACCGAGATCAGGGTGATCAGCGCGACTCCGCCCGCGGTGCGAAGGAAGACCAGTGAGCAAATCACGAGGACCCAGAGAAGGATGGTGCTGATAATTCGTTTGGCCATGGAAGGAAGCGTTAGACCGCTCCGGGCGGAACGGTTCGAAAGCGATTTGGGCTCGCTCGCTGCGATCGGGTGCGAGCGTGGTAGGCGGGGAAGGGGACTCCTAGCGAGCGAGGGAGGCGCGCTGGATCTGTTCGCTGGTCTGTCCGAATCGGCGTTCCCGCCGGTTGAACTCCGTGATTGCAGCGGAGAGATCCGCTTTGGTGAAGTCGGGCCAGAGGATCGGGGTGAATACGTATTCCGCGTAGGCGCCCTGCATCAGGAGGAAGTTGCTGATGCGAGTTTCGCCGGATGTTCGAATGATCAAATCAGGATCGGGCAAGTCGGCCGTATAAAGATATCGGCTAAAAGTCTCCCACGAACCATCGTTAAGCTTTTCGACGCCAGAAGCGACGGCCGAAGCGTATGCGCGAGCGGCATCCACAAGTTCGGTACGCGATCCATAGTTCAATGCCAGCACGAGCGTGTAGTCGGAGAAATGCTTCGTCTCTTCGATGGTGGTGCGGAGCAGTTTTTGCACGCCGGTCGGTAAGTCGCAGGTCCGCCCGATCGTGCGCAAGCGAACCCGGTCTCGTACAAACGTCTCGAGTTCTTTCTTAAGGTAGTACTCGAGCAATCCCATCAGCGCACCCACTTCGTCCTGCGGGCGTTTCCAGTTTTCGACGGAGAACGCATAGAGAGTCAGGATTTTCACCCCGAGATCGCGGGCGGCAAATGTGGCGGTGCGAACGGTTTCGACGCCGCGACGGTGCCCCTCGATACGCGGAAGGCCGCGATTTTTTGCCCATCGTCCATTACCGTCCATGATGATGGCGACATGAGCCGGAACGACCAAATCAGAGCGGGCAACAGGTAGAGACATGCGGCAGCGGCGAGAGTTAGGAAGCCGTCACGGGGTTTGACAAGGGGGAAGGTCAGACGACGGTCCCGGATGAGCAAACCTCTGTCGGCAACAAAGATCAAAACCGCTCTTACTGCGCTCCCAGGTTGGGGTTACAAGCGGGATGCGTTGGCCAAGACGTTCACCTTTGGGAGTTTTCCCGAAGCGTTGAGTTTCATGATTCGGGCCGGTTTTGAAGCCGAGTCGATGAACCATCATCCCGAGTGGACTAACGTCTACAGCCGGGTGGATGTTCGCCTGAACACTCATGACGCCGGCGGTAAGGTCACCGAAAAAGACGTCGAGCTGGCATCGCGGCTGCAGAAACTTTCGTGGGTGGGGTAGGACTTGTCGTGCACCGTACGCAGTGAGTAGCTCAGGTCTTTGACCTGCCTTTCCGGTCTGCCCATGCAGCGGGTGGGAGACCACGCTCTACGCCGGACGAGCCGGCTTAGCGGGGTGAGTCAGCGTCTTTGACCTGCTATTCCGATCGTTTACTCGAAAGCGGGTCAAAGACGCTGGCCTACCACGTTGCTTCGATCCGCTTTTTCGCGCAATGGTTTTCACGTTGTCAATGTCTCCGGGGCTCCTGTGACTGGGCCCATGAAAGTCGCGTTCATAAGCGGTACCAGCATCGTGAATTCAACGCTGTTTTCAGCGTGGGAGGTTAAAACGATCGACACCGCGTACGGGCCGGTAACGTACAAAAGCAAAGGCGACTTCGCCCTGATCAATCGCCACGGGTACGCGTTCCCGTTGCCGCCGCATTCGATCAATTACCGGGCGAATATCCGCGCGTTGGCCGACCTCGGGTTCCAGGACGTCCTTTCGCTGAACTCGGTCGGCTCGCTCAAACAGGCATTGCCCCCGGGGACGTTCGTGTCCTGTTCCGATTACGTGGGCCTGCAACAAGGTCCCATGACGTTTTTCGACAAAGAGCTGAAAGGCGGTGCTCCGGGCATTTCGAATAACCTGATCCCGCTGCTGCTGGAAAAGCTGGCGCCGGAATTCACAATTCATCCCGGCAAAGTTTACGTCCAATTCCGCGGTCCGCGGTTCGAGACCAAGGCGGAGATTCGAATCGTGCAGAGCTGGGGCGACGTCGTGGGCATGACGGCCGCGCACGAAGCGGATCTCTGTTCTGAGATCGGTCTGCGGTACAACAGCCTTGCGTTGATCGATAATTATGCGAACGGCCTCGAGGGCACTGAGATCGACTTCGCGAAATTCAAGGATCTCGTGAAGGAGAATCAGGCGAAGGTGAACCGGCTTTTCGTTCGCCTGCTCGAAATTCTTGCTTGAGCCGATGAAACTGCAGGGCGCGCACCACAGTCAGATGGATACACGCGCGGGCCTGGCTGCTGAGCGTTGCGGCGATTGCCTCCACGGGTCGATCCACGCCGGTTGAAACCTCGCCCATCGGTCGGGCCGTCGCGAACGAGCAGGGCAACGCCGCCAACCCGGGTGCGATGCGGAACCACGTTGTACTGCTAAGCCAAACCATGCAGCCGAGATCGGAGAATCGTTGTAGCATCGGTCGTGAGACCGATGACCGGTGAGACTCTCCTCCCATCCACCGTCTCACGACGGTGGCTACTTCCTATTGCATCGATACGGCTAGGCGGCGCTCACGCCGACACTGTAGCACCGGCACTGCTGAGAGGGGGTGAAGCGCCCTGCGGAGTTGCTTACGCCGGGAAGTCCGCTCTTGGTGTCGTCCCTTTTTCAAAACGATTTATCATGAACTCAATCGGCGTCCTCGGACTCGGAATCATCGGCGAAGTGTGGGCAAAAAATTATGCGGCGGCCGGTCGTTTGGCCGGCTCGTGGAATCGCACGGCGAAGCCGGACGTTCCGGCTTGGAAAGAGTCGCCTGAAGCGGTGGTCGAAGCGGCGGACGTGATTCAGATCGTCGTCGCGGATCCGGCCGCTGTTGAAGGGGTGTTGACCAGGATTCAGCCGAAGCTGCGCGCGGGCAAAGTGGTGGTCCAGTCGAGCACGATCGATCCTTCGAGTAGCGCGAGCTTCGAGCAGCTTGTGACTGCGACGGGCGCGCGTTATCTGGCGGCGCCGTTTACCGGCAGCAAACCCGCCGCCGAGCAGAAGCAGACGGTGTTCTACCTGGGTGGCGATCGCGGGTTGATGGCGGAGCTTGATCCTTTGCTGGCGTTGATCTCGGCCAGGCGATTCGTGATCGGGACGAACGAGCAGGCCTGCACGCTCAAGCTGGCGATGAATCTCAACATCGCCGCGCAAATGCAGGCGCTCAGCGAGGCGCTGACCTCGTGTCGTTGGGCGGGCATTAGCGACGATACCTTCTTCGATGCGCTGTCGAACAACGTGAGCTATTCGGGACTGGCAAAGTTGAAGGAGTCGAAACTGCGATCGGCGGATTTCGCGCCACAGTTCTCGGTTAAGCATCTCCACAAGGACCTGCGGCTGATGTCGGGAACTCCGGGTGGCGCGGAACTTCCCGTGTTAACTGCGGTGCGCCAGGCCTATCAGACCGCCGAAGCACGCAACATGGGAAACGAGGATTTCTCGGCGATCATCAAGTTGCTCGAGCGGCGCTGAGTCCGGGTCGAGGCCGAGTGCGAGGTTGCAGGAAATGTGCAGGACCGTAGCGTTGGCAAATGAGCGATTTCGTGGCCGCGAAACAGATCGATGAGGCGAAGCAGTTACTGGATCGCTTGCGCACCAACATGCGGCAGACGATCAAAGGGAAGGATGATGTCATCCAACAGGTTTTGATCTGCCTGGTCGCGGGCGGGCATCTCCTCATCGAGGACTTGCCTGGCGTGGGAAAGACCACGCTCGCTTACACGCTGGCTCGGTCGATGGACTGTGCGTTTTCGCGGATCCAATTCACGAGTGACCTGCTGCCGAGCGATGTGATCGGAGTGGCGATCTACGACGAGACGGTGAAGGAGTTCGTTTTCAAGAAAGGCCCGGTGTTCGCGAACATTGTGCTGGCGGACGAGATCAATCGGGCGACGCCCAAAACTCAATCGGCGCTGCTCGAAGTGATGGATCGGGCGCGGGTGACGGTGGATGGTCAGGCGCATGCCGTCGGCACTCCGTTCATGGTGTTCGCGACCCAGAATCCCGTCGATTACGAGGGTACGTTCCAGCTGCCGGAGAGCCAGATGGACCGTTTTCTGATGCGCTTGCAGATGGGGTATCCGGAAGCCGCGGACGAGTTGGAAATTTTGCGCACCGCGCGAACGAGCTACGACGCCATCGCGTTGAATCCGGTGATCACGCGCGGCGATGTCCTGAAGCTGCAAGCATTGGCCACCCAGGTGTTCGTGGAAGACAGCGTGCTGGACTACCTGCTACGGATTGTGTCGGCGACGCGGACGGAAGCGGAGTTCCGTGCCGGAGTGAGCGTTCGTGGCGGACTGGCCTTGCGCACCGCAGCCCAGGCGCGAGCGCTGGTGAGTGGACGAGATTTTCTGCTGCCGGAAGACGTCGAGGCGCTCGTGTTGCCCGTGCTCGCGCACCGGCTCGGCCTGGCTCGGCAATCGAGCGATGCACTGGAAGAGCGTCGAACGGTGGCGGCGGTGATGAAGCGGATTGTAACCGCGATTCCATTACCGGTTTGAACGAACGCGTAGGACTTTCGGTCGATGCAGCCCACGGCAGGAGAATGGCAGACAGCCGGCGGACGAGCCAATCGTGGCAAGTTCACGTGGAACGAGTTGCTTTGGTCGTTGATCTTTCCCC
>JBDSPT010000461.1:0-7226 GCA_039930205.1 Opitutus sp.
TTCAGGGTCCGCGGTCGCAGACATCACGTCGACTTGGACGCCGTGAGTGCGGAGGAGATGACCGAGCATGAGGGCGACCAATTCGTCGGCTTCGTCGCGCGCGGGAATTCCAAGGATCACCTGAACCGGCGCTTGAACCGGCGGATCATCCGTATGATCAGAGTTCTTCTCGGCCCTGGCTCGTTCGTCGGCCTCCGTGCGTTCGGAGAGATCTTCGATCAGCTCGCGACCCGATTCCAACATGAATTTCTGGCGGACTTCGGCGAGCAGGCCGTTGTGACGATCGACCTCGGACATCAGCAGTGCGGGGACAAAAACGTCGTCGTAAAATGCGGTGAGAGAGAGCTGCTCGACGTAATCGGTCGCAACGTCGAACATGCTCTCCTGGTTCATCGATAGCATTGACTGATAGAACTGCGCCGCGGGTTGGAGCGGAGGCTCGCTGCCGAGAAGCACGCTGAGGAATTTAAGTCCCGGCATATACTGGCCGAGAACCAACAGGCAGACGGTCATCGGGGTGGAAAGGAACAGACCAGGGAGGCCCCAGAGCCACGACCAGAAGACCGCCGCGATTAGCAGCGCGAGCGTCGAGATCCCGGTGCTGGTTCCATAGACCAACACTTCGACCACATTGTTGGTGACCAGCTCGGCGGCAATGAACAGCCCGGCTGTCCAGAACAGCATGCTCCAGCCCGGATCAACCACGACCGCGAGCACGAGCGGGAAACTCGCCGCAATCATGGGGCCGAGAAACGGAATGAATCGAAGGATCGTCGAGAGCAACCCCCAGAGCGGCGCGTGCGGCACGCCGATGGCCCAGAGACCGAGACCAATCGTGATGCCGAAGCACGTGTTGACCATGAGCTGCGCGAGCAGATAGCGGGAAACCCGCTGGGCTGCGTCGTCCACCGCTTCGGTTGCGATGTTCAACTGACCGCCGCTGATCACCCGGATGAACCGGTTGCGCAGGTCCTCCCGCTGGAAGAGTATTGCGATCACAAATACGATCACGATGCCGGCGGTGCCGAGCGGCTTCACCAGACCTCCGAGGATTTCGCGACCGATTTCGAATGAGGTGCGCGTCGTGGGCTTCACTTCAACCGGCACTGGCTTCGGGGCACCCTCCGGGGTGGCGGGCAGGGGCGCCGAAGCCGCATTTCCCTGCAGATCGCCCCACATTTTTTCCAACGTGGTGAGCGCGCGAGAGACCGTGTCCGATGCCTCGGGCCGTTTTAGCCCGACGATCTTGTCGTGCAGATTCCTCTCGTAACCCGGGATGTCGCCCAGGAGCGCGACCGCCTGTTTCGTAATCTGCCAGCCACCAACGGCGATGATGAGGAACGCGATGCCAGCGGTCATCGTGATGGCGAGCGTGCGCGGCAATCTCCACCTCATCAGCCGCTCGACGATCGGCGTCAGCAGGAACGCCAGCAGGAGCGCGAGTGCGATCGGAATCATCACATCCTCCGCAAACCGCAACGCGGCGATCACCAAAATGAAACTGGCGAAGGTGATGAACCGGGCGGAGGAAGGAATCGGCTTGGCAGCGGGCATGGGGTAGGTTGAGCGCTGACCGAAGACGCCGCTCGCGAAGACGCTGACCCAGAGCTGGCGACTGAGTTCCGGAACCTGACGCCGACTTCTCGTTCTGCAATGAAATGCACCGAACAAAGGCAACGGTGCGCGCAGGCGACGCGACAAAAGCGGTTGTACCGCGAAGGGGTGAGGCCTGATCACGGCCAGCGTAGGCGTATCTTACGATCTCAAGCAGAGACGCTTGCGGGCGTACGAGGTGTGGCGTTCGCTGCGCTCCCCGGGGCGGCATCGCCCGTCGTCGGGGACATGGCGCAAGTCTTCCTCAACAGCGCGTCGAACCGAGGCGCAGAGTACGTGTCAATCTGGATACAATCGCACCCCTTCTGACCCATGAAATCGCTCTCCATCCTCGTCGTAGATGACCAACCGATCATGAGAGAGGTGGTCTGCCAGATTCTCGAAGATGCCGGTCACCAGGTCCGCGACGCGGGGGAAGGGCAGGAAGCTCTGCGAAAGCTTTCGGCTGAGCGTTTCGACCTGGTCGTAACGGACATCGTCATGCCGGAGATGGATGGAATCGAGCTCATCGGCGAGTTGCGTCGGCGTTATCCCGAAATTCGGGTGATTGCCATGTCGGGCGGCAGCGAACGGTTTCCATTGAAGGATGGTCTGGGAATCGCGCGGCGTCTCGGCGCAGGAGTGACGTTGACCAAACCGTTTCTGCCGGAGCAGCTGGTCGAAGCGGTGGACTTCCTCTGCCCCGCTCACGCGCTTGCGATGTAAGGACAGCGATCCTGGACCATCGCGGTTCCAGGAGATCTGCAGGCAGTGGGCTGGAGAATGGCTTGGTTGACTCCGTGCTTTCTGCGACCTCGGGGTTCAAAAACGATGAGGATATGCGGGCAAACGCGCCGCCCGAGCGGGTCATCGCACGCCAGAGCATTTAAATAAAACTGTAGCCAACGCCTGTCATTGCGAGAACCGTAGCAAAGACGAAATCCGGCTGGATCGCCACGGTGCGCTTCTCGCACCTCGCGATGACAATGAGGGAATGGAGTTTGAGTTAAAATGCGCTAGATCACTGCTTCTTCGAGTTCCGCGATCGGCGCACGCCCATCGGGAATACCTGCGAACCAAAGCGTCAAGCAGGCGAGTACAACCGCACCCGCGGACGTGATTGCGAGGGTGCGCGGACTTCCCCACACCCACGGCGCGGTGATCGACACAATCGACGCGCCAGCCATCTGCACGAAACTCAGGCAGGAAGCGGCGAGACCACGTTGCGCCGGGAAAATATCCAGCGTGAGCAGCGTTAACGTGGGAAACGTCAGGGCCATTCCGAAAACATAGATGAACAACGGCACGACGCTCCACGGTAACATCCCATGATGCAACGAGTGGAAGATTACGTTCGCGGCGACCGCAAGAAGCATGATCCCGAATGCGACCCAGAGCGTGCGAGACGGTGTCCATTTGCCGGCGAGTCGACCCGACAAAAAGGATCCGCCCGCCATGCCGATGGTCGCCGGTCCGAACAGCCATAGGAAGCCGGTCTCTGGTACGCCGAGATGTTTCATCAGGAAAACAGGCGCGGACGTTACGTAGATGAAAAACCCGGAGAAGATGAACGTTGCGGCAAGGCTCAGCGCGATGAACCGCCGTGAAGTGAGCACCTGCCGGTAAGTCCGGAGCAGATAGCCCGGACTGAACGGTTGGCGGCGACTTGCTGGCAACGTTTCCTCCATCACCCGATAACATAGCAGCCAGCACGCACCGGCGAAGAGTACCAGAAAGGCGAATACCGATCTCCAGCCGAACGCGACTTCCAGCCAGCCGCCAAGCACGGGCGCAATCGCGGGCGCGAGGGCAAAGGTGAGCGTGATCTGGGACATCACGCGTTGCGCATCGGCGCCGTGAAATCGATCGCGGACCATGGCTCGCCCGACCACGACGCCTGCTCCCGCGGTCATGCCCTGAAGCGCTCGAAACACGAGCAGCATCTCAATGCTTTGCGCGAACGCACAGGCTGCCGAAGCGAGGGCGAACAGTCCCATGCCCCAGAGGATGACCCGGCGCCGGCCGAGAGTATCCGAAAAAGCACCATGCCAGAGGGTCATGATTGCGAACGGGAGCATGTAAGCCGTCAGCGTCTGCTGGACCGTCAACGCATCCACCTGCAGCACTCGTCCGATCTCGCCCATCGAAGGGAGATAAGCGTCGATTGAGAACGGTCCGACGGCCCCGAGCGCAGCGAGCAGAGCGGCGAGCCCGTGGTGGGACTCAGCTGGCTTGGGAATACGAGACGTCATCGAAAAAGGCGGTCACACTGCCCGGGTCTGCCTTCGCGCGCAAACGCCAGGCGCGCTTCCGTTGGCTGACCGTCAACATGTCGTCTTCCCCTATGGAACCCAGACCGCAGTCGAGGACGCAGAGAGCGCAAGATCCCCTCCATGTCGCAAAACAAAGCGCCCAATTTCGAACGAGCAGAAGCAAGAATGTGCTCATGTGTTCGATCGGATATGACTCAAGTCGCCTTCAGACGGCTCTTCTGGTAGACAGACAGGACAGGGTCGAGCTGCACCGAGGCGGGGCGCGCGGGCAGTCGATGCAGTGGCAGTTCCTCAGCGAGCCGGTTCAGCCGCGATAATGTAGCGGGTCGCGCCAAAGAGACAGCGGCCTGGGCGTTCCATGCGCAACCGATCCTCGGTTGCCCACGGTTCCCAGATTACTTCGTCCGGTTGGGCCACAACTTCTCCGCCACCTCGGCGGTGATCCGGGCGGGAAAGCCGCTCAGATTGACGAGCGTATCGGTGTGGTGACGCCGGATGAGTTGAGCACTGAGGTAGGGTCGATCCTGAGTGGTGTGCGCATCGCTGACCAACGTAACCGGGAAGCCGAGCGTTGCGGCGCGACGGCTCGTCGTGTCGACGCAGAATTCCGTAGCGTAGCCGCAAATGGTCAGGTGCGTGATCGCGTGTTTCGCGAGCAGCTGTTGCAGTCCGGTTTCGTAGAACGCGTCGACCGTGGTTTTTCTGATGCTGAGATCGCCGTTACGCGATTGTACCCGCGGATCGAGCTGCCACGAAGCGGAGCCAAACTCCAGTCCGGACTCCTCGTGATGCACGTAGATAACCGGCACACCCTCCGAGCGAGCACGATCCGCCAGGGAATTGATCCGACCGATCACTGCGTCCGCATCATCGGCCAACGGTTTTTCGGCGAGCAGGCCCGTTTGAAGATCAATGACGAGCAGACAGGATTTCATTGGAAGCCGCCGATTTCGACGCGGCGATCAACGGTCGTTTCCCCCTTCTTCCGAAGACGGCCGTGCCTGGCCGCCTCCGGCTACTCGCAGGCTCTTGATGTAGAGGACCAACGACTCGAGTTGTGATTCGCTGACGACGCCGCGGTAACTCGGCATCTCCGCGGGCGTCGTGGTGACCCGCTTCTTCATCGGATCCAGAATTTTCGCGCGAAGATAAATCTCGTCGGCGAGCTCCGTTGTTCCGTCGACGAAGGTGCGGCGGGTCGCGTAGAGATTCTTCCACGTTGGCCCGACCTTACCCTCGGTGCTGCCATCCGTGGAATGGCATACGGCACAGCCTAAATTTTCGGCGATCGTCTTGCCCAACGCGGAGGTGGGCAGGTCTTCCTGCTTCTGGGTGATCACCACGGTATTCTTCGTCAGATCAACTTTCGGAAACCCGGCCGCCGTCAGGTCAAGTGAGCGGGGTTGGTTGACCGTGAAGTAAACGACGCCGGTCGCGGCCGAGCCGCTTGCCAGTTTAAAGTCGTGGCGTAGTTCCATCTGCATGACGCGCGGCAGATGCGGCAATTGGATGAACACGGATTTGCCGTTGTTCGACCGCACGATCTGGCCGACGCCGAGTGCATTTGTGCCAGGTGGACCTTCCAGCGTGTAGCGTCCACTGCCATACTCTGGACCGCGATGGTAATTCCATGCGCGCACCAAAACATTCTCGACCTTGAGCGACGCGGGATCGACGGGCTGGGCAAAATCCAGGATGACGCCATCCTCGAGCGAACGCGCGCCGACTGCCGTCACGATCGGCGTAGGACCGACGCGTAGCCGGCCAAGGCCCCACGCCGTGGCGGCGCGCGTGCCCCAAATTTGAAAACCAACCAGATACATCGCGTCTCCCGGCGGGTGCATGCGCGCGTGCAGCAACGGCAGTTCCGTTTTCAGCTCGAGTGGAATCGCGGCCGCTTGCGGAATCGGAGCAGCCAAGTCCGGCGAGATGATAAACATCCGCCCGGTTCCGTACGAGAGATGCAGCAGGCGGTCATTGAATGCACCCATGGCATCTCCGATAATCCACGACTCGGAACTCGACGACGTATCCTGCTCATGCGGAATCCACGCGAGAGGCGGTGTGAGTTTTTCCGGCTGATCCTCCAGGAAGCCGAACGAGTCGCCTTCACGCACGAGATAGGAAACTGACGATGAGATGTAGTGGCCTTGCTGGTCGGTACCGGTGACGACGCCGGTTTTCGGATGCACGGCGACGAACGGTTCGCGTGCCGCTTGGGCGAACACGGACGAGGAGCGTCCGTCCGGGGAAATCTTCAGAATCGCACCCGAATGGGCCGTGCCAGTGCCGCCCGATTTAATCCCGCTCTGATCAACAATTCCGCCTTGCGTGATGTAGGTGGAGCCATCCGGCGCTACTGCCATATCGAGCGGGAAGGACCGCGACGTGCGGCTTTGCAGCAGCTGGTCGTTGAAATTCTCATACCAATCAGCCTCGCCGTTTTGATCGCGATCGTGGAGCCGAATCACGCCGTTCTTGGTTGCGACTTGAATTACTTTGCCAGGCGCGGCGATTGCGAGCGGTTCATGCAGCCCGGAAGCAAACCGTCGCCAGGTGAGCTGGGCCAGCGGCGAGGCACCGAATCCTGAAACGATCCAAACGTCGCCATCGTAAGTGACAATTGCGGCCTCATCGGCACTCAGAAACGCGATGTCCGCGGCACGGACACGACGATGCCATGGGTTGTCTTCCGGCACCGCGATGCGATCGAGGATCAAGCCGTTCTGCGATAAACTCTCAAGCTCGACCAACGAAACCGCCGACTCGGGCCAGCGTCGCGTGGCGTTGGTCGCGGGAAGAACGGGGGTGGCGTCAACCGCCAACGCAGTCGTGGTGCCCGGCACTGATGGCGCGGCGGTGCTGCCCCCGGATCCGTTCGGGGTGAAAAGGACTGCGAAGGTCAAACGTTGCGTGCTGGTCGCCGGCGGCAGTGTCGCCACGAGTTCGCCGTGTTCGATCCTCAGCGTCACGTTCGACAAATTCGTCGCGAACTGCGTCCGGCCGGCCTTCGTCGAGGCGACCGCTTGGGTGGAGGATATCGCCCAGGCCGCTTCCGGCACTGACCCAATCGCAAAATGGAGTGGCGTCGCATGTGCGCCCGCTTCGATGTGGCGATTCAAGCGCGACACCGCTCCCGTCGTCGCGCCGTCGAACCATTCCCGGATCCGGGTCGCGCGTAGGTGATAACTGAGTACCGCATGGTCTCCGGCCACTTCGATGCCATCGAACCGCGCCAGCGAGGCCGGCAGCGGGCCGCGGCCGAGATCGCCGGGCCGGGCGGGTGTGCGTGGATCCTGAAACAGCGTTTCAATCTGCTCGCTGACGCCCGGGTGCATCGACGTTTCGAGCACCAGCGGA
>JBDSPT010000462.1:0-3349 GCA_039930205.1 Opitutus sp.
CGTTTTGGCGCCCCGGCGCATTCGATACGTTTGCCGTCAGTCGGGACCTCGTGACCTGGACGAAATGGACTGGCGAGGACCTGATCAAGCCAACGGAACGATTTGACGGACTGTTTGCCCACAAGCCGTGGCTGATTAAGCACGATGGAGTCGTTTACCACTTCTACTGTGCCGTCCGCGGTAAAGACCAACATCGGGCAATCGCGCTGGCGACCTCGAAGGACTTGAAGCCAGCGAAGTGAGCCGCGCTTCAGCTCGTGGGAGCCGTGCTTGGTTGGGTTGCGGCCGCTCGTCGGGGACGACCGCCCGACCTTTCGACTGGCGTCGCCGGGCAGCGAACAACAGGCAGGATCATGTGCGTTGCATGAAGCCAAAGCGTTGAAGATTCGCGATGGGAAGGGAGAGCCCGCCGAAGCCAGCTTGATTGGCACTCCTGCAATAGTTTGGCGATCAAAACCGCGTAACAGTATTTTGCATACCGAACGACGTGGACGCGCGGTCTCGCAGGCTTCACGCGGGTCGATTTATCGAGGGGAAAAGGAGTCGCAAGAGGTACGGCGGCGTGTTGCTACGCATTCACTTGCGCCCTCGAATCTTGCGTGACGACGCATCGACTGCTAACCTCGCATTGAGGATCAAAAATCCGGTGGCGTCCTGGTTCGTCCGGTCCGTTTCCGAGGTGGCACGGGACTGAAAAAGTGGATTGCCGAATGGATCTGAACCACTAAACCGGTCGGGCGTAAAAAACTGAGGTTCAGTTTGCCGTGGGACGTCCCGATGTTCTGACTGTTGCCATGAATTTACTCTTCTTTCGAATCGGTGCCGTGTTGACCGTGAGCGCGATCGCATGTGGAGCTGCTGAAACAACTAAACCCGCTGAAAAGGACGCGTCGGAGAGCCGGGCGAAAGAGTATCGGACCGTTCCGACTCCCAAGGCGGACACGGTGCGGGTAGATCAAGGAACGGTGGTAGGCAACGAGACGCCGAAAGCTCAACCGACACCGCCTTTAAGCCCTGCGGCGGAGCGGGAGCGACTGCGGAAGGAGCAGGCCGCTGCGGCCGATGCCGCGGTGCAGGACGAGAAGACCCGTGCAGCTGATCAAGTGTCAGCTCTGGCTCGGGGCGAAGGAGAGCGATATGCCCGTCGGCTGAGGGCATATGAGGCAGCGCGGGCCGCGTCGGCGCGTTCGAGCAATGAGGTGGGGACCAAGCCGACTTCGATTGCCGAAATGCAGCTCGCTGACGGTCGCGTAGTCGTGGTGGCTGGATCCGACCGCAAAGTTTTTAGCAACAAGTCCGAAGCCGATGCTTTCGTAGCGGACGTGAGGAAGGCGGATTTCGACCGGCCCATCGTTCTGACGCCGACGAAGTGACGCGTTAGTCGCTGATCCCCCTCGAGCCTCGCCAGGGTACGAACGTCAGAGCGCGCGGCGAATCGTATCAGGCGGTCGGATTCGAAAATACGCTTTCCAGAGTGCGGTCGAGCACCTTCGCGTTAATCGGTTTCGTAAGGTGGGCGAAGAACCCGGCCGCGTTGCTCCGCACGAGATCTTCTTCCATGCCATAGCCGGTCAGAGCGACACCTTTCAAGCCATGGCGGTCTCGCAGTTCGCGCATCAGCGTGAAGCCGTCGCTGTCGGGCAATCCAATATCAGAGAGCACCAGGTCGAACGGATGTTGAGCCGCCTCGCGCAATGCGGCCGTGGCGGATGCGGCGGAGGCAATCTCAAAGCCCCGGCGCTGCAACAAGTGCGTAAGGGCCACTCGGGTCGGTTCGTGATCCTCGACGACCAGAATTCGGCCGCGCTTTCCGCGTGCGAGGGCATCGCGCGGCTGGCTCCGGCCCGTACTTTGGGTTCCCTCGCGCCCGGCGGATGGGCTGATCGGCCTGACGACCGGCAGGTGAATGGTGAAGGTGGAGCCCTTGTCTTTGCCGGCACTCGAGGCTTCGATCCTGCCGCCGTGGAGATCCACCAGCTTGCGACTGATCGCCAGTCCCAACCCCAATCCGCCGAAGCGATGAGAGCGGCCTCTGAGTGCATGGTCGCCTTGGGCAAACGCGCCGAACACGCGAGTTACCTCGCTCGTGTCCATGCCAATGCCTGTATCAGAAATCTCGATCACAATAGTCTTCGTGGTCTCGTCGTACGCGCTGGACACGGTGACCACGCCACTCCCGGACGTGAATTTTGCGGCGTTCTTTAAAATGTTCCAAAACACCTGTTGAAGGCGGGCGGCGTCGCCGGTGACCAGGAAGTGTTCGGCGCGGAGAGCGACTTCCAGCGTAAGACCCCGTTCTTTCACATCGGCGCGAATCGTCGTCAGCGCATCGGAGAGCGTAGCGTGAACGTCCAGCAGCTGCATCTCCAGGCTGAGTTTGCCGTGTTCGATGCGGGTCAGGTCGAGAAGATCGTCAATCAAGCGGGCCTCGAGCAGCGCGTTCTTTTCGATCAGCTTAAATGCTTCCCGGGCTTCGGCGGGGTAGTCGGCATTCTCGGCCGCATCGCTGGCAACGAGCAGCACGGGATTGAGCGGCGTGCGCAGCTCGTGGGAAAGTGCGGCCAGGAAATCATCCTTCGCGCGAGAGGCGGCGACGGTGTCACGCTCACGCAGTGAGCGGTCGAGCGCGATCGCGACATATCGTGCGATCCGGGCGAGCACGCTGACATCGGCCGGCGGTATGGTGGCGTGTTCGTAACTGGCGAAGGAGAGGAGCCCGAGCGTGCGATCACCCACGGCAAGTGGAAAACTGCAGCATGCCCGGACGCCCCCTTTGCGCAGGGTCTCCGCGTGTCCTGCGATGTTCAATTCAAGCCCGTCGATCGAGCCATGCAGGGCACGCTGGTCTTCCGGATTCAGTCGCAGCACCGACACGCTGTCGCGTTGTTTCGGCGAGAAGCCGGACGACGTATGGAAATTCAGGGTTTGCTCGTCGGCACTCAGCAGGAAACTCGCATACGCATCCAGCCCGAGTGCGGGACTGATGGAGGCGAAAATCCCGGCGATTTCATCGGCGGGGTGGTTGGACTGAAGCAGCACCGCCAGTGAGGAAGACAACAGGCGGTCGAGCTCCTGCTGGCGCCGCAGAATGCTCGCTTGGGTCTCTCGCTGCGTCACATCTTCGATAATGGTGATGGTCCCCACCACCTCGGTCCCCTCATGCAACGGCGCGATCCGCACCGTCTGCAACATGTGCGAGAGGCCGATCTCATTCATGGTGGGAGGAAACGGCAGCAGGTATTGGTGGAGCGCAGTGGACAGGACGCTGATCTCTCCCGCCAGTGCCCGGGTATAACGTTCGGTCAACCGGCGATCCTCGAGATCTGGATACAACTCCGTCAAACGACGG
>JBDSPT010000463.1:0-2679 GCA_039930205.1 Opitutus sp.
AAAGCACGCAGACATCTACGCGGCAATCAAGCGGGCGGATCCCGTGTCCGCGAAACGGGAGATGGAATTTCACCTCCAGGAGCTGATTGACCACAATCTACGGCTGATGAGTCGGTCGGAGAGCGGGGTGATCGCGCGGGAGCTGACGACCGAAGAGTTGGCGTACAGCTCTTAGCCGGACCCGTGCATTTGAACCGCGGATCTCGCGGATAGGCGCAGATAATCTGGAGGCAGAACCTACTGCGAAAACGGAATCCATCACGAACGAGAGGGTGAGTTGGATCGAGTTCCCCGTTTTTACCTTCACTGCCTTGATCCGCGTTCATCGGTGAAATCGGCGGTCAATTTCGTCTGAATTGTTCCCGCTTGGCCGAAGTGCGGAAGGGTGCGCGAACGACTCAAATCTTCCTGAGGTCGAGCTGTGTCTTTGACCCTCCTTCAGACGAGCAAGACGAGCGGGGCAAAAGAAGCCGCTGCACCTCCGCACAGGATTGTTCGGCAGGAATTGCGGCCGCGTTTCCTCTGAATCAAATTGACAAACAACCACGCGCGTATGGCGATGTATACACGGACTCGCAGAGTGGTTCTACGAGGCCCGTCATTTAATGACCGAGAACATCCGCAACACCGCAGGGACGCGGTGTCCCTCCACTGCTGCCGCGATTCTTGCGACCGCCGTTGTTCCCTGGAACGACCGGTTCGAGTTCGAGGAAGACACGTTCCGCCGACAAGTGGGAACGATCGCGCGGGAACTGACGGGTCATATCTATATCTTCGGGACCGCAGGCGAGGGCTATGCGGTGTCGGAGAAGCAGTTTGATCAAGTTGCGGGCGCCTTTTGGGCGAGCTCCATGGAAAATGGGGTGTCGCCAATGGTCGGCGTGATTTCGTTATCGCTGCCGACAATTATCGACCGGATTGATCGTGCGTATGCGATGGGGTTTCGGACCTTCCAGTTGTCGCTGCCATCGTGGGGCGTTTTGAACGACAGCGAAGTGGATCAGTTTTTTGCCGCGACGTGCGGACGGTTCCGCGATTGCCAGTTCCATCACTACAATCTGATGCGAACGAAGCGGCTGCTGACATCCGTGGAGTACCGTCGACTGGCGGAGGCGCATCCGAATTTCGTTGGCGTCAAAGCCAGCACGGCGGATCCGGCGGTACTCGCGGATCTGCTCACGGTTTCACCGCGACTGCGTTTTTTCTTCACTGAAATGGGCTACGCGATCGCGCGCCGCACGCAGGAAACTGGGTTGCTGATCTCGCTGGCGTCGGTCCATCCGGGGCGTGCGAAGGAGTTCGTCGCGGGTGATGATGCGCGTCGCACGGCGGACGTGGCTGATTTTTATGCGATGGCCGCGTCGCTCAAGGAAATCAGCGGCAACCGATTCCACATTGATGGCGCCTACGACAAAATGTTGTTTCGGATGTCGGACCCGAGTTTCCCCCTTCGGCTTTTGCCACCGTACCACTACGCGAGCGAAGAGGAGTTTAGTCGTTTCAAAGCCGCGCTGCCGGTTCGGTGGCGACAGAGTTAACGGCGGTGATTTCCGTTTGAATCGTCACGGGCCAGCTCGCTCTCACGTTACTCTTTTCCACCCTTCTTCGGAGATTCTTTCGCCACGGGTCGCTCGACCAGATTGATCAAACTGGCCACCGAGCGGAACGGTCGAAGTGACCACGTCCCTTGCCGCAGCGGCGTGCCAGCTCCCGTCTTTTCGGGAAGGTGCTTCAGCAGGAAAAGCAGAACGACGCAGACAATTACCAGGGACGCGAAGAACAGCTCGAACACGAGGACGTTCACGGCGGGTTGGTCGCCGGGAACTTTGAGAAAGACGCCCCAGAGCACGGGGGTGCAGCCGCCGATGAACGTGATAACTGCGCCATGGATGGAGACCGGCAGAGCCCTTTCGTTTTCGGGGACGATTTTTGCCAGGTAGCTGAGATTAGCCGAGGTCCAGCATCCGGAGGCCACACCCTGCAGGAAGTAAAGGACGGGGAGTACGCCAAGCCAGCGTCCGTCCGTGTACAGGAAGGCGATCCAGGCAACCGCAATGAATCCATGGACGAGATACGACACGCGAAAAAACGGCTTGGCGCCCATTCGATCCATGTGGGCACGCATGTACCAGTTGGCGGCGATGAGGCCGAAGTACGTCAACATCGCCAGCAAGATCACCTGCGCCGACGTGATGCCGGTACTGGTTTTCAGATAGTAGGTCGCAAACGGAGAGATCGGGGTGATCGCCGCAAACAGGGGGACGGACATCCAGAGGTACGTCCGGAATACACTGCGTTCGGTCATGAGCCGTGGCGTCTCCGTGGCGATCTTCTCCAGGCTAATGAGCTTTGGTCGTTCGACGTCGGGAAGAACCTTCAGCTGCCGATAAGCGATCCACGCTCCCGTAATGGCGATCGTGTACAGCACGATAAACGCTTGGTACATCGGCATCAGACTGAACAGCCCGGCGTACAGCAGCAATGAACCCACAATTGCGATACCGGATGTCATTTGGTCCGTCGCCCAATAGCGGCCGCGAATGGAGTCGGGAATCAGTTGGTAGAACCACGTCGTCAGCGCTGACGTCCCCACTGCGCGCACAAAGCTGTAGACGAACGTCGCAACTACCATCGCGTAGATCATCCACGGCACCGGATTGGCGGGAGCAAGGATTGCCA
>JBDSPT010000464.1:0-7102 GCA_039930205.1 Opitutus sp.
GCCTTTTAAACAAAACTGTAGCCGAGTTCCTGTCATTGCGAGAAGCGCAGCGACGAAGCAATCCAGCTGGATCGCCACGGCGCGCTTCGCGCACCTCGCGATGACAATGAGGCGGCCTCCGGCTACAGTTTAAGTTAAACCGCTCTAGGCCTTATCCGTGCCCTGGAGATCGGAGAATCCCAGTAGCATCGGTCGTGAGACCGATGACCGGCGCGCCCCACCCCACTTCCACCGTCTCACGACGGTGGCTACTGCCGACTGACTCAATCCGTAAGCCGTATCCAAGGCATTCGTACATCAGAAAGTCGTGTGGCTTCCGTCGTGAGACGGAGGACAGGGTTAACTCGCCTTGCGTCCATCGTCTCACGACGGTGGCTACATTCATTGCATGATTGCGGCCAAGCGCACGTCAGCTCGGACAATTGCCGAAAGGAATTTTCGCGAGACGGCAAACCAACGCCGAACCGGTGGGTGGTAAATGCCCATGAACTCTCAAAATATCTGGGTAAACTCTACGCCGTCGCGGGGGCGGCGGATCCTGGTCCTGAAGCTGTCTTGCCGTACACGCGCCACAGAATGAGCGCTGCGATCGGGTGCAGGAACGCGCCGATCGCAAAAATCACGCCATAGCCAACCGTGCTCAAAATGGGTCCAACCACCGAATTACAAAGCATGCCCGTGGCAGCGCCGACTGCGCTCATCAGCGCGACGGACGTGCCGATAGATTTTTGCGGCACCAAATCAGCCATCAGGATGTTCGTGAAATTCAGCCAGGTTACGGCCATCACTCGCACAACACAGAGGAGTACAATCGCAACGGTCACATTGCTCACATAATGGAGCGCCAGGACCGCGGGAGCGAGACACGCGAGGGTTTGCAAAATCACTCGACGACTCCGCGCCGGTCGCCAGCCGCGGCGCGAAACCAGCCAGTCGCTCAGGGGGCCGAACACGAGCAGTGCACCTGTTGCGGCCGTCGTTGGGATCCATCCCACTCGACCGAGATCGCTGAGGCTGAGGCCGAGTCGTTCCTGCAAAAATCCGGGCTCCCAGTAGATCAGAAAAAACCACAGAGGATCGCTGACGCAGCGAGCAGCAATCACACCCCAAATTTCACGACGCCGCAGAATCTGTCCGTACGACACGGGTACTGGGGAAGGCGCTGCCAAGGCGGTCGCCTTCGTCCCAAGCGGCCCACGTTTCCGATCGTCGGTGAACCACCACGCCGCCGCGACCAACAATCCGACCATGCCGGGAATGAAAAATGCCGCATGCCAGCTCCACCGGTGCGTGAACCAAACCGCGAGCGGCGTGGCGAGAATCTGTCCCGCCACGTAGAGCGGCTCCTTGATCGTCGATGCTAGTCCGCGACGGTTCGGCGGCACCCAATGAAAGATCGCGACCATGATCGCGGGCATCACCCCCGCCTCGGCGATTCCCAAGAGCGCCCGGCTCGCAGCCATCTCTCCCAGGTTCCGCGCGAGTCCCGAGCACAATGTCGCCGCCGACATTGCTCCAATGAAAATCGGCATCGTCCAGCGCGTGCCCCAGCGATCCAGCCATCGTCCGGAAAACAGATAGCATCCGGTGTAGAACAACATGAACGTCGTCACCAGCCAGCCATAGTCCGTATCCGTCCACCCCATCTCCCCCTTCAACGTCGTTTTCAGCACGGAGAGCGTCGCTCGATCCATGTAGAAGAACATTCCGGCGAATCCACACAGCACGACAATGGTCCAAGCCCGCGGACTGATGCGCATTGACGCTGCCGGCGCCTCCATTGCCGAAGATCCGCCAGAAGGTGACAACGAATTCTTCGGTGAAACGAGCATGGTAACGCGATGACCTTCCTCTCAGGGGAGGAGCCGGATAGGAAGACAGAAAACGATGGGTACGACCGGCCTCTCGACAACCCCGCGCTCACGCGCATCGTTGAGTAAATGCCCCGCCCAGCCACGCTGCAGGACGTCGCCAACAAAACCGGCGTTCATCGCTCCACGGTTTCCCTCGCCCTCCGCGAACACGCCAGCATCCCGCCCGCCACTCGCGCGCGGATCAAATCCATGGCCGAAGAGCTCGGCTACCGGGCGAATCCTCTCGTCACCGCGTTGATGAAATCCCGGAGAACCGGGCTGCAGGTCAAACACGCGGTGCTTGCTTACGTGACCAACCACTCCACCCGGTTTGGGTGGAGGCCACCGGAGCTCGAGCAACCCAATTTCTTTCCCGGTGCCGTGGAACGCGCGAAGGACTTCGGCTTCAAGCTCGAACATTTTTGGATGGCTGAGCCGGGGATGCGACCAGAACGCTTTGGCGATATTCTGCGCGCGCGGGGCATCCACGGAATCATGGTCGGTCGGTTGCCAGTCGATCTGCACCGGCTCGAGTTGGATTGGGGGTCGTTCTCCTGCGTTGCCCTGGGCTTGACCCTGGAAGCGCCGAAGCTGCATCACGTCGCCGAGAATCACTTCTTCACCACCCGGCACTCGATGCAGCAGTGCATCGCCCGCGGGTATCATCGGATTGGATTCGGGTTCACCACCCCGAACGATTACCCCCGAGTCGGCGATCGATGGATCGGTGGCTATGTGAGCCAGCAGCGACGTCTCGCAGTGAAGGATCGCATTCCGATCTATGAAGGCGATCCGACCAACCAGCGGGAATTTCTGACGTGGTTCAAGCGCTACCGGCCCGACGCCGTATTGGTCTCTCGCGCGAGTCCCGTCATCAAGTGGCTGCGTGATGCCGGAGTTCACGTTCCGGGTGACGTGGGAATCGTCGAGCTCCGCAATGAGCAACCGGAGCTGGGTCACTCAGGCGTCTATCACATGCCGGAAAAAATCGGGGCGCTGGCAGTCGAAACGCTTCTCGGCCTCATCCATCGGGGAGAGCGCGGCATACCGGGCGATCCCCACGAGGTCTTGCTGGCAGGGACCTGGCTGGAAGGCACGACACTGCCGCGTCGGAAAGGTGGAGGAGGGGATTGAATCTGGGACTCACGAAGGCTGGAACGGAATCGACCATATAAATCATTCAGTGCGCCCGGCTCGGTTGTTCCTGATTTCCTGAGTTCCACATGGGTCGCTCATTGCCGAATCCCGTACCTCACTCAACAATGAGCGTGGGCCACGGCATTGCTGGCCCGGCAGCGCAGCGGCTGCCTGTGCGACGTGATTCGCGCCACCCCCGCTCCCGCACGCGTCGGCAACTCGTCTTCATTTCCCGACGATTTCGTTTGGGGCGTCGCGATGGCCGCTCCGCAGATTGAAGGCGCAGCGCTGCACGACGGGAAAGGCGAGTCAGTCTGGGATCGCTTCGCCATCACCCCAGGCAAAGTGCTGAACGGCGATCGCCCCACCGTGGCGTGCGATCACTATCACCGATACGCCGAGGACTTCGCTCTCATGCGCGATTTGGGCGTGAAGCACTACCGCCTTTCGATTGCCTGGCCGCGAATTTTCCCACGCGGAGATCGATCGTTGAATCAAGCGGGGCTCGATTTTTATCGCCGACTGCTGGACTCGTTGGCAGCACACGGGATCACGCCGTGGGTGACCATGTTTCACTGGGATCAACCTCAGCACCGCGAGGACGCAGGCGGTTGGCGCACGCGGGAGATCGTCGATGCTTTCGCCCACTACGCCGATACGATCGTGCGGGCTTTTCCTGAGGTTAAAAACTGGATCACGCTCAACGAAATTTCCTGCTTCACCCGACTTGGCTATGGCGGCGGCAACAAGGCGCCGGGAGTCAATGAAGGTGCCGCCGTGGTGAATCAAACGTTTCACCACGCCCTGCTCTGTCACGGGCACGGAGTTCGCGCCGTCCGCGAATACGGACATCCCGATGCGCGCGTCGGCCTCACCGACAACCCGATCGTGCCCATTCCGATCACCGAAACCCCGGACAACATCGCCGTCGCGCGCAGTCTCTTCATTGAAGAAAACATTCGCGTGCTCGATCCGATCTATCGTCGACGGTACGCCGACAGCTATCTGGCGTCGGCGGGCGAAGCCCAGCCAAAGGTTCAATCGGGCGACTTCGATTTGATTTCTCTGCGTACCGACTTTCTCGGACTGAATTTATACGCAGGGGTGTTCGTCCGGGCTGAAGACGGCCAGGCGCGCAAGCTGTCGTTCCCGCAGCACTATCCCCGGGCCGACAGCCCATGGCTGTGGCTCACACCGCAAACGCTGTATTGGGGACCTCGACACGTCGCCGACATCTACGGCGAGAAATCGCTCTATATCACCGAAAATGGCTGTGGCTACGACGACGAGCCCGTCGTCGACGGGGAGTGCCTGGACCTTCACCGCCGGGATTACCTCAGGAGCTATCTCGGCGAGCTGCGCCGCGCCATTCACGACGGCGTCCCGGTGCACGGCTACATGCTTTGGTCATTCATGGACAACTTTGAATGGCAGGACGGCTATCAGCGTCGGTTCGGCGTCTGCCACGTGGACTTCAAGACTCAACAGCGCACACCGAAGCTCAGCGCGAAATGGTACGCCGCCGTCATGCGGGAAAACCGTATCTTGTAACCTGACACACGCGGATTCCGCCCCCTCCCACCTCATCATGCACCCGAACCTAGTTCGTTTTGTCGCCGGCATTGTCCTCACCGTAACCACCGCGGTGGCTGCCGACATCGCCGCCTCCAGCCTGTCGGCACCCGCGCTCGTCGTGAGTGCAGCAGCTGCCCCCAACAAGCCGTGGAATGACTTCCCCACGCGCATCGTGAGTCACCTGCCCGACTTCCATCCTCAGCCCGCCCCGGAGCTCTCCACCTATGGCGGACGCCTCTCCGAACGGCGGGCGGCCACCGGCTTCTTTCGCACGGAGAAAACGGCGGCGCGGTGGTGGCTGATCGATCCCGAGGGCTATCGCTACATCAACGTCGCCGTCGTGGACGTACACATCCCCCCGGGATCCGCCGCCGTGAAAGCGAATCTGGAAAAGCAATTCGGCTCAGATCAGCAGTGGGCCAAAGCCGCCATCACGCAGATGCGGGACCACGGGTTCAACGGGACCGGGGGATGGTCGGACGATTCCGTTCTTCGTGCGGCCTCGCATCCCATGGTGTACACGCCCATCTGGAATTTCATGAGCGAGTACGGAAAGATCCGAGGCGGTACCTACTTGGAATCCGGCCACATCGGATATCCCAATGGCTGTATTTACGCCTTCGATCCTGAATTTCCAGCCTTCTGCGATCAATACGCAGCGAAGCACCTGCCGGCGTTGAAGGACGATCCGTGGCTGCTCGGCCACTATTCTGACAACGAGCTCCCCTTCTATCGCAAGACGCTCGACAACTTCCTGGCCCTCCCGTCAGGTGACCCGGGACAGAAGGCCGCGACGGCGTGGATTGCCTCGCGCCGCGCCGCCGCCACCAGCACGTCCGAAATTTCTGACGCGGACCGACATGCGTTTCTTGGCTTCGTGGCAGATCGCTACCTCTCCATCACCAGCGCCGCGATCAAGAAGCACGATCCGAATCACCTCTGCCTCGGATCCCGCTTCAACAGCTACGAGCTCGACGTTGCTCCCGTATTCGAAGCGGCCGGACGCCACCTCGACCTCATCGCGATCAATTACTATCGCACGTGGACACCCGATCAGGCGCGAATGCAGCGGTGGACCGATTGGTCGGGCAAACCGTTCCTGATCACTGAGTGGTATGCGAAAGGCATGGACTCGGGCCACAGCAACATGAGCGGCGCCGGTTGGACGGTGAAAACACAAAAGGACCGCGGTCACTTTTATCAAAATTTCGCCCTCGGCCTGCTTGAGGCGAAGGGGTGTGTCGGCTGGCACTGGTTCAAGTATATGGACAACGACCCGGATGATCAGACGACCGATCCCTCCAACCGTAATTCGAATAAGGGCATCGTGACCATCGGCTTCAAGCCCTACTCACCCCTTCTCGACGCGATGAAGGAATTAAATTCCCAAGTCTATCCCCTCGCCGACTACTTCGACACTCACCGGCAGTGATCAGCTCGGCACCAGACAGAGAGCGTCGTTGTGAGCGCGAGCCATTGCGAGCAACGCTCGCGCGGTCTCAACAAAACGGTATCCAAGCTCGAGAGAGCGTGGATCTTCGGGCTCAGAGACCTGCCAGTCCATGCCCTCGAGGGGCGTGGCTACACAGCTCTCCTTGTTGCGCGAGCAAGCATGGTCCCATTACCCCGCCGGCGACCCATGCCGATCAGCAGGCGAGACACCTGCACTACATTATCTCGCTATCTGCCTGATTCCATGAGCTACACATTGGTTCGATGGCTTGCCACGTATCCGCACCCAATTACGACACCCCGAGCGGGCTCACTGGATCCTTTCCTCATGTTCCATCACCCTGCGACTCTACTCAACAATGAGCGTTGAGCGGTATTTGTTCAGGCGGTCGGCGTCAGCTCATGTCTTCACGCCCCTTACCCTTGCCGCGGCTGAAGTCCGCCGGCTTGTCTTTCTTCCAGCTAATTTGTCCCAACCCATGCACCACCACCCGACACTACCAATGGTCAAAGTACCCCGCCGCGAAGGCTTCCACGCAAGCAGCTTCGCGTTACCTCGTATCCTGGCGGCACTCGCCGGTCTCGCCGTCCTGTCGACTTCCACCGCCCAAGCTCAAACGGAGATCAAAGAAGAAGATGCCGTCGTGTTGACCCCCTTTACGGTCAACGCCGGATCCGACGTTGGTTTCGTCGGGGCCAGTTCCCTGGCCGGTGGCCGCATCGCGACCGCGCTCAAGGATACACCCGTCGCCTATTCGGTGATCACTTCGGAATTTCTCGAGGCCTTGAATCTGACTGATGTCGCACAGGCCGCCGCGTGGACCGTCAACAGCCAGAGCGACGTCTCTGACGGTAACAACCAGACCTTGAGTGGAAGCAGTCCCATCTCCAACGCGCGCCTCCGCGGCACCAGCGTCAATGCCCCCACGCGGAATTTCTTCCCGTTCTTCATCACTCCCGACAGCTACAATCTCGACCGCGTCGATTTTGCCCGCGGTCCGAATGCCGTCCTCTTCGGCGCTGGCGGAGTCGGTGGAACCGTCAACTCCGTCACGAAGCAGGCGCTCACTGATCGAACGGTGCAG
>JBDSPT010000465.1:0-7327 GCA_039930205.1 Opitutus sp.
GGCGTTCCTTTGCCAGCATCGCGGTAAACTGACGCACGCCTTGCACGCTCGCGTCGGCGCTCCCGGCATCGATCACGGCGCCTTTGCGCACGACGTTGTCGGCGACGATCGCGGTGCCGGGCCGCGAAAGCTTCAACGCCCACTCAAAATACACGGGCATGCTCGGCTTGTCCGCGTCGATGAAGATCAAATCAAACGGCCGATGCTTCTCCGCCACCAATTGCTTCAAACTTTCGGCTGCCGGCCCCCGACGCAGTTCGATCCGCGACGCAACTCCGGCGCGCTCGAAATTTTTCTGCGCCACATCCGCGTGCCTGTCCTCGAGTTCCAGCGTCACGACGCGCCCGTCCGCCGGCAACGCCCGCGCCAGCCAAATCGTGCTATACCCGCCGAGCGTGCCGATCTCGAGGACCGTACGCGCACCCTGAATACGAGCGAGCAACTGCAGAAATTTCCCTTGCTGCGGGGTGACATTGATCGCCGGCAGACCGGCCGCGTTGCTCGCCGCGAGCGCCTCGTCTAACGCGACGTCGGCTGGAATCAGCTCATCTGCAAAGTAGCGGTCAACGTTGGTCCATTGTTCGAGATTCATGGGTGTACCTTGGGAGGGTGTGCGACCTAGCGTTCTAAAATGGGTTCTAACCACAAAGGCCCAGAGATCACGGACAGCCGCTTGCCGTAGTCTCTGCGTCCTCTGTGTCTCTGTAGTACATTTCGGCCGCGTAGATCGGTTTGATTCGCGCTAACGTAGAATCTCGCCGCGCGACGGATCGCCCGGGACATCGAGCAGCTGAATCTGGTTGATCGTCTTGAAGTGCGTGTGATCGGCGAACGACCAGACAACTTGCTTGTCGCGCGTCAGCTCAAAGAGGTGGGGTTGTTCGCCCACATGGCCGTGTCCGAGATAATTGCAGAACACGGTATTGCCGTTCGGCAGCCGCTGCACTCCCGCCATCAGTCGTAACGTATTTCCTGGTACGTCGTGCTCGTTGAGTTCCCAGACGACGCGCAGCGCCTCGTCATACTCGACCACCTTATGTCCATCGCCGCAGGTCACGAGCAGGTGCCCGTCCGGCAGCAACAGCGCGTCGTGGACGTCGCCCGGAACGTCGACGAGGCGCAGCGACATCCCTTCACCGTCGAGTTCTTCGACGCGGTGTTCGCCCTTGCGACAAACCAGATAGTGGCCGCCAGTCGTCTTCCGCACCCCCCGGAATTGATCGTGGACGCTGATCCTGGCAGGCGGCGGCGTGAGCTTGATCTCCTTGGCAATCTTCCCCGCGCGATCGACCTCGATGAGGCGACTCGGCCCATTCTCGACGATGAGCACACGACCTTCCGGCAGCGGCTGGCAGGAATGAACCTGCGTGTCAGGCCCGGCCTTGTACTCCCAGACGATGGTGTGATCGCGCGTCATTTCGATCGCGCCGTCCTCGTGACAGAACAAAAAATTCCCGTTGGCCAGCGCCCAGCAGTCTTGCGGATGTTTGCAGGAGAATTCCCATTCGACCGCCCCTTCCACCGAAACGAGGGCCACTTTGTTTCCGTTGGAATCGGTGCAGAGAAACGGATGAGCGGCGAACGCACTCACCGTGGAGAACAACATCGCGACGACACGCGGGATCAAAAGCCGGCGGGGTACAAACGTCTTCATGGGGCCCCGAAGCGAAAGCCACACCCGCGAGAACGCCAACGACAAAAGGTCACTCTTGTCATCATGATTTTCCGAGGCTCACCACGAAACCGATGAACCACCGGAAAACATCCGGGTTCGTTTCGGATCGGCACCTCGAAACACCCGCAATCCCACCTGAGTGAAATCTTTAATGGATCGCCCCGATATTTCCCGCTCCACTCCGTCTTGTGATTTCATCGAACTTTCCGATGCGCCTCCGTCCCGACAAGGCGTTAATTCCCTCACCCCCCGGATTTTTCCTGTGGGTCATTCTATTTGCGACCGTCCTCATGGTTCGAGCGGAGGCGACGCGCAGGCCGAATATCGTAATCATGCTCGCGGACGACCAGGGCTGGGGAGATCTCAGTATCAACGGCAATCACAGCATCTCGACGCCGAGCATCGACGCGTTGGCGAAGAGCGGCGCAACCTTGGATCATTTTTTTGTCTGCGCGGTCTGCGCTCCCACCCGCGCCGAGTTCCTGACCGGTCGTTATCATCCCCGCGGCGGGGTGCGCGGGGTTGATGCCGGCGAGGAGCGCCTCAATTCAGATGAAACCACCGTCGCCCAGGCGTTCAAGGCGGCGGGCTACGCGACCGGTGCCTTCGGCAAGTGGCACAGCGGCGGTCAGTGGCCGTATCATCCGAATGCCCGTGGTTTCGAAGAGTTCTACGGCTACACGGCGGGCCACTGGGGCGAATACTTCGAATCGCCGCTCGAGCACAACGGCGAGTTCGTGCACGCCAAGGGTTATCTCACCGATGACCTGACCAGCCACGCGATCGGCTTCATCGAGAAAAACAAGGATCGCCCCTTCTTCTGCTACCTGCCTTTCAACACCCCGCATTCTCCGTTTTCCGTCCCCGATAAATATTGGAATCGCGTGAAGGACCGTCCGATCGCCCTGCGCGGACCGGACGGTGCCAGCGAAGATCTCGCCGTCACCCGTTCCGTTTTGGCGATGTGCGAAAACATCGATGAAAATGTCGGCCGTGTCCTGCGCCGCCTCGACGAACTGAAGCTGAGCGACAACACCATTGTCATCTATTTCTCCGACAATGGCCCTAACAGCTGGCGTTGGAACGGTGGTATGAAGGGGAAAAAAGGATCGGTCGACGAGGGTGGCGTCCGCACGGCGTTTTTTATCCGCTGGCCCGGAAAGATCGCCCCCGGAGCTAAAATCCCCGAAATCGCCAGCGGCATCGACCTGCTGCCCACGCTCGTTCACCTCGCGGGCATTTCCTTCACCCCGCCAAAGCCACTCGATGGAAAAGACCTATCCCCGCTGCTTCTTGGCACCGCCAACGCATGGCCGGAGCGGGAAATTGTTTCGTACCAAAACGGCAAAGTCAGCGTGCGCAATCAGCGTCACCGCCTGGATCCCGCCGGCGCGCTGTACGATCTGAACGCCGATCCGGGTCAGAAACGAAACGTCGCAAACGAGAACCGAGCCGTGACGGCCAGGTTAACCGCCGCCGCCGCCGCCTGGCGGTCCGATGTGCTGGGCGACGTCAAATCGCAGGGGAAAATCCGCGACGATCGTCCCTTACCTGTCGGCTATCCGGAGTTTCCTCAAACGTCCCTGCCCGCCGGCGACGGTAAGCCGCACGGCGGCATGGAGCGAAGTTCGATCTGGCCCAACTGCTCCTACTTCACCCACTGGAAAACCTCCGAGGATTCGATCACTTGGGACATGGACGTGCACACGGCCGGGGTCTACGATACAGCGGTCTATTATACCTGCGGCCCATCCGACGTCGGTTCGACCATCGAACTGAGTTTCAACCGTCAAACGGCCACCGGGACGGTGACGCCCGCCTGGGATCCGCCATTGAACGGCGACAAGGACCGCGTTCCGCGCGACGAATCCTACGTGAAGGATTTTCATCCGCTTTCCCTCGGCACAATGTATCTCGGAGCCGGTCGCGGCATCCTCACGCTGCGCGCGTTGACAATCCCGGGCAAGAACGTCGCCGACGTGCAGATGGTCGTCCTCACCCTTAGGCGAGCGGCTCCCGGGAATCCGGCGCAAAGCGTCACCGTCACAACATCGGCTGTGCGGAGTAAGTGAATACGACCGCAAGGGGGTAAGTCTTTCTTGTAAACTTCCGGGCCCGATCGCCCCTTCTCAGTCTTTCTGCTTTGTTCTTCGTCGCGCGGCGAGCACGTGGCGGTGAGCGCTCACTGTATTCTTCACGGCGTCGAGCGGAAACGGGGTAAGTTCTGAGTGACGCCAGGCATCACGTGAATGTCGCGCAGTACAAGGGCTGGCCTCAAAAGACCCCGATGCTGGTAATGAGCTGGCCGGTGGCAGGATCGATCTCGCGCCGGAATTGTTCTATTTCGCCACGATCGGCGTAAACCGAATTTCGTCGGCGGCGAGAAATTCTCCATCGCGCGGGCCACTGAAACGAATGCTGGCGATCGAGCCGGATTTTACCGTCAGCTCAAACAACGGAATCGCATCAGCCGGCGCTTTGCGCCCGGGGACTGCAACGACCGAAGCCCGGTCGACGATCTGGCCATGTTGATCAAGCGCCTCCAGCAACGCCGGGCAGCCAGTCGAACCCCACAGCACGACCGTTACCGACGACGCGCCCGCCGGAAACACCGCTTGCACCGGGATGGCCTGTTCGTTGGCCATGGCATTGAGAAGCCCTTTATGCGTCGTGGCCAAGTGCGGGAAAAACATGATCCGCCCCTTCGCTTTGCTCTGCGTGGGAGAGCCCGCCAGGCTAAAGACCACGCCTTTTTCACTCCAAACCGGCACGGGTTTGCCGATCGTGGCCCCCTCAAAGTCGATGACGATATCCTCGGCGCGAACGGCGGAAAAGGCACCGACCATCAATGCGAGAAGCAGGGATGCGGAACGGTGGTTCAGCGGGGGCGGCGGCGTCCTCATGTCATCTCCAGGCCCCGCATCGTGCCGGTCGAGGAGGCAAATTTGTCCTCTTCCAAGCCCATCCGCTGGAGCATCGAAACAAAGAGATTCGGCAGGGGATAATTTTGCGTTCGATCGAATGCCAGATGCTGCCCGTGGCGAAATCCGCCGCCGGCAAACAGCGTGGGCATGTTGGTGGTCGCGTGCGAATTGGCGTCGCCGAGATTGGAGCCGTACAGGATCATCGTGCGGTCGAGCAGCGTGTCCTCGCCTTCGCGCACGGTCTTCAGGTCGCGGAACAAATTTGCGAGGAGTTTCATGTGCGACTCGTCGAGAACCTTGAGCTGGGTGAGTTTGTCGTCGGACTTTCCGTGGTGAGAAAGATTATGGTAGCTGTCCGTGATCGTCTCCCCGGGGATGGTGACCACCGGCGTCGCCACGCTGTTGAGCATGAGGGTGACGGCGCGGGTCGAGTCGGTCTCAAATGACAGGCGCACGAGATCGTACATGATCTTCACCTTGTCCATGTATTGAGCGGGGCTGGACGGATCGACGGGCGGCCGAACGTTCACCGTGGGTTTGGGTTTGCTCTCCCAGCCGCGCGACTCCTGCAAGCGGTGCTCGAGATCGCGGACGCTGGTGAAGTACTGCTCAAGCCGGCTCCGATCGCGCGCCCCGACACTGCGTTGGAGCCGCTTCGCCTGTTCGGCGACCGCGTCGAGGATGCTGCGGCCCGTATCCAGCCGGCGGATCTGGGCCTCGACCTGCTCAGGCGTGCCTTGCAGAAAGAGCTGGTTGAACACGTCGGACGCGCGTTCCTCGGGTGGAATGGCGACGCCGGTGCCAGTCCAGGAGAGACTGCGGGCCGCGCCATTAACGGCGAGCGTGAGCGAGGGGAAACGCGTGAGCGTTCCGATCCGCTCGGCGATGAATTGGTCCAGCGAGATGCTGTTGCGAAACGAGCTGCTGGCCGGATGCGGCGCCGCCGTGAGAAAGCTAATGTCGGCCGGATGGCCGCCGTCGACGTTGGGATGCGAAACGCCGCTGAACACGCTGAAGTTGTCGCGGTGCTCCTGCAACAGGCTGAGATACGGCGAAGCGACGTAATCGCGACCCGCCTCGGTGGGAAAAAACAGGTCGGGCCGCAGACCCAGATTGTTGCAGATGCCAAGCATCCGGCGCGGTTTGGCCGCGGGCGCGAGCGGCGATGAAGACGTCGCGGCGCGCGCAAGCCTCGGCAGCATCGCGTCGAGAAACGGCAGCGACATCGCGATGCCCACGCCCTGGAGGAAACGCCGTCGCGAAAGCACGGTACGCGATGCAACAAATGGAACGGAAAAATTCTGGCTCATGGTATTTTCGGGTGTGGCCGCGCCGCGCGCGTCACTTCATTTGGAACAGGTCGCTCTGCACGATTTCCTCGACGAGGGTGCGCACCCCGTACTCGCGGTTGCGGGCGCGGTGCAAAATCTCCTCGAGCTGCTCGCGCTCGGAGAAGCGCACGGGCGCCCCGGTGGCGAAAACGACCAGCTGCCTGGCGAGGTTGCGCGCGATGGTCGCTTCGTCTTCAACAATCAATCGCTTGAACTCCTTGGCATCGCGGTAGGCGCGACCATCGGACAATTCGCCGGCAGAGTCGACGGGCAGGCCATAATGAAACGCGAACGCCTGACCGTTCATGCCATGGCCGGGCTCCGGCTTGACATTCTCGGCGACGGCCCGGTAGCGCTCGCGGTGCGCCCCCATGATATCGAAGCTCTCGAGCGCGAAGCCCGGCGGATCCATCTTGCTGTGGCATGTGGCGCAACTCGCATTCTCGCGGTGCCTGGCGAGCTGCTGGCGAATGGTCACCGCTCCGCGGATATCGGGATCGACCGCCTTGACTCCCGGGGGTGGCGGCGGCGTATCGATTCCCATGATACGTTCGGTAATCCAGTGGCCACGCAACACCGGGGAAGTGGTCGTGCCGTTGGCCGTGACCTTGAGCACACTCGCCATCGTCATCAGGCCTCCGCGCTCGCTGCCGGAAGGGAGTGCGACGCGACGCATCGTCGCTCCCCTGACGTTGGAGATCCCATAATGATTGGCCAGGCGCTCGTTGAGGAAGGTGAAATCCGAATCGACGATGTTGCGTGCCGGCAGATCCGCGGCCAGCAGTTCGGCGAAGAACAGTCGCGTTTCGTCCAATGCCGCCAGCTTCAGCGGGTCGTCGAGTTCGTAGTCATTGTAGAGCATGGACGACGGTGAGGTCTCGTCGATCTTGCGGAGATCAAGCCAGTAGTCGGTGAAGGCGTCGACGAAACGGCGCGACCTCCCGTCCTGGAGCAGCCGGTTTGTTTCGGCACGCAGGACCTCGGGGCGATGCAACGTGCCTTCGGCCGCCCGGGTGCGCAGCGCGTTGTCAGGCGGCGAATTCCAGAGAAAGAGCGACAGCCGCGTGGCCAAGGCCAGGTCATCGAGTTTCCCGGGCGCCTCCTCAACAAACACGAAGCCCGGTGAAGCCAGCACGCCGGTGTACGCTGTGAGCATCGATCGGGCGAAGCCGGACCCGAGCTGAAACTCGCGTTCAAAGAGATCGAGAAACAGCCGCACATCCGGTTCCGCAAACGGCCGCCGATACGTGGCGTGCATGAAACGACGCAGGAGCCGATCCGCATCCTGGTGCGGTTCTTTGGAAATCACTTCCACCGTCGCTCCGCCACGCCCGCGCTGGGCGTCACCGCGCACCGGCGCCCGTCCGCGCTCCGGTGCGGGCGAGTCGAGTGTCACG
>JBDSPT010000466.1:0-4164 GCA_039930205.1 Opitutus sp.
AACAGCTGAGGAGTGATTTTGTACTTGGTCTCCACGTAGTACGCGACCGTGTCGGCATAGCCGACCCGGGGTATTTCGAAGCGTGCTTCGAATACTTCGCCCCAAACCTGCCAGTGGTGCCACGCGAAACTCAGGTCCTGTGCGATGACGGTTTGTCGATAATCCCCCAACCTATAACCAGGCGCGAGCGTGGGCCGCGCCTGTTCCAGCAGGTAGCTTCCGGAGCTCACCGACACTCCCAGGTTCCACGCCTGATTTGGCAGGAAGCCAATGCGGCCACTGACCGTGGGGTGATCCCAGCGGCGATCGTTCGCGGACCACTCGCTCGGACGAGAGCTGAGCGACGCATTCTTCACTTCTGCCGCGTACGTGGCTCGTCCGATTTTTCCCGTGACCGCGAATCCAGTGGCGTAGCTTGGGCCCCAGACAATCGGGAGGCGCAGGTACTTGTCGGCCGCCGGCACTCCGGGCACGGCCCGTGGTTTGACGTGCGACCAGGCGAGCAGCGTGTTCACCGATCGAGCGGCTGCCTGATCCCACACGCCGCTGAGATTCTCGTAGGCGAGAGGCGCCGTGATGAGTGGATTATCCCACGCACCGTGACGACCCACCCAATTGCCGACAACCGTCGCGAACTTTCCGACCTGGATATTGACATCACCACGGTCGAATACCCCGACGCGTATGGCGTACTCGTCGAGTCGTCCGCGGAGCGGGTCTTGGCTCGGATCAAAACCATGATCAACTCGAGCCTGGGCAAACGCGTAGAGACGTGGCCCCATCTGCACATCGAGAAACACTGTGGCACGTGGATTGAAGAGCGCTTCACCTTTCGCATCGATAAGGGCCGGTGCGGGTTGCGGAAACCAGTAGCCTTCAAATTCCAGAGTACCACTGGCGCGCGCACGGACCTGGCTATTTTCCGAGCTGAACGTCAGGCGTTCATCCCATCGATCCAAGACATCATCCAGGCCGCGGCCGAACAGGGTAATGACCGTAAGGCCCCATAGCACAGCGGCGCGAAAGATCACGATGTCGCTCCACCCGCCGCACCGGATGCAGCGGATTGAAACCGAACTTCGAATACAGTTCCGAGTTGGTCAGAAGTCACGAGGCGCAGGTCACCACCGTGGAGTCGCGCTAGTTCCCGCGCAAGGTTCAGGCCCAGTCCGTACCCCGGCACATTTTCTCCCACCGCGCCGCGATGGAACCGCTCAAAGATGTGGGTCTGAGCTTCGAGGCTGATCGGCTTTCCCGTGTTCTTCACTTCGAGATACACCAAATCGGCTTCTTCGTACACGCGAAGCTGAATGATGCCATCCCGCCGGTTATACTTCCGGGCATTTTCCAACAGGTTCTGCAGAATCAGCGATACGTACCGTTCCTCTCCCTTGATCTGCCGCCCGGGACTAAAATCCGTTTCGACGTTGAGATCTGCCGCGCCCGGCTGCGCGCTTAGATCGTCCAGCGCGGCGTCGATCAAGTGCGACAGGTTTACAGCCTGAAACTCAATCTTGAGGCGGCCCGCGTCCATCCGGGACAGCAACAGCAAATCCTCGATTACTCCCGAAAGCCGATGCGTTTGATGAATAAGCGATGAGATCTCGTGGCATTCTTCGGAACTCAGTTTTTCGTGCGTGAGCAACTCCTCCAAGCCTGCCCGCAGTACGGTGACGGGGGTTTTGAGTTGATGCGAAGCGTCGGCGGAGAACCGCGCGGCGCGTTGCAGCTCTTCACTCGTAGCCTCCAATTGCGCCTCCACCTTCTCACGCTTCGCCAAATTTTCAGCGGAGTCGACCGCGAGCTTATCCACCGGCTGCGACAATCGCGCAGCCACAATGTGGCTCGCGCCATACGCCCCGAGTAGCACAACTGCTCCCACGCCGATGATTGACCAGCGTAACTTTCGCTCTCGTTTCCTGAGATCTGAAAGCGGATAGAGGCAGACTTCATACGCGTCCGGAAACGCTGAAGCCGGATTCAGCTCCTTGTAGAACAGCAAGTGTGGCGCTCCGCTTACCCCCAATTCCACGGGTTCAGGCTGGGTCGTACTGCGCGCCATCGCCGCCTGGACCTGCGCCGCCAGCGGGGAAAGTTCGGGTTCGGCGAGACCATCGAGATGAAGGCGCCCGGCGAGCCAAATCCCCCGTTTGATGGCGGGTTTTTCCTGCGCGTCAGCAAAGGCCGCCGGTCTGAATCCCAGGACGATCGAAGCAATAGGTTCTCCTGTCTCGGTCGACAGAATTGGCATTGCGATTACCTCGACCACCGCGGCCGTGCCTGATTCGCCATTCCTGACCAGGTAACCTGACTGCGGTCGTGCCGGAGCACTTCGCAGCGCGAGTTGCGCTTCTTCCTCCGGACGCAGTGAGCCCACCTCCTGCTCCTTCGTCGGTCGGATGACCGTACCGTTGCCATCAAGAAATCGGTAGAAGAGTGCGTGAAGACCGTACGCAGCCTGTTCGTCCGATAACTCCTGCTCCGGACTCATCAAGTCACGCAACTCATCCTTGGCGCTTGGATACAGCAGATCGAGTGCGTTGTCCTCCAACGCCGCATGGATCCGAGGTCGACGCACGAGCGCGCGGGAGCGTTCGACCAACGCCGCATGTCTCACCTCCTGCACGCCGTGTAGGGCCGCGAGTTCTCCTTGGAACTGGATCCTCAGCTCGCCTTCAAACGCAGCCGCCGCGTTCCGTTGCGCGAGGTATAAGACTGCCGCCGTGATCCCCGAAACCACGAGCATCATCGCGACCATCACCTTCGTGCGGAAGCGCACGCCGTCCGGCGTCTTCAACTGCAGCCGTGCGATCACGGGAAATCCACATGTACAACTCCATCCTTCAACTCAACCTTCTGCTCCAATGTGGTCCGGCTGTTGAGCCATGCTTTCAAGACGTAGCTCCCGGCTGGCAATCCACTCAGGCGAAACGTGCCGTCAGGATTCGTGACCACGAAATGCGGCGTTTCCAGTACCAGAATCACCCCGCGCATGTGTTCATGTATTTCGCAGCGTAACGTGATCAACCCGGAAACATCGAAGACTTGCGATGGAATCGGACGCTCTTCGGGCCGGTAACGTCCCAGATCGAAACGCTTCGGCGCCGAGTAGGAGAAGATGTTGTGATAGGTATCGTCGAGGTTCGGAAACTCAACCCGCGTGCCGACCCGAATCGGCAGGAGCGCCGGTACGAACGCCAGATCCTTCTGTGGGAGCTGCACGACGTCAGGAGTCACAGGTTGGGGGAATTTTCCCTCGAGAAACACGACTGCCAGCGGCGGATTGGTCGCGATCACCCCACCCTTACTGACGATCTCGTAGCGTTTGTTGACCACTGGGGTGGTCCGCGACGTCGGGAGCCGGACCCGTCCTTCGATCGTGGCATCCGCGAGAGCGGAAGCGGCCGTACAGAGGAGAATAAAAACAAAACGGAGCGAGGCAGGCCGAAAGGGATTCATGCAGCGGACTGCGCCGGAGGTCGAACCGTATAACCGACAGAGCGAAGTGTTTGAATCAGGGGAGCGGAGAAACCCGAATCAACCTTCTTGCGCAGTCGGGCGATGAAGATTTCGACGGTGCGGGTGTCATACTGATGGTCACGCTGCCAAACTCGTTCGCATAATTCCGTTCGCGAAAAAACGCGCCCAGGCTCCTGCATCAACACCTGCAATACATCGAATTCTCGCGGCGAAAGGCCCACGGCTCGGCCCGACCGCATGACTTTGCGGTGCTGCACGTCCATTTGCAGGTCTGCGACTTTCAACAGATCGGCTGCCGTTGGGCTCGCCGCGCGTCGTCCCAGCGCTTCGACGCGCGCCACCAGTTCGTCCAGCGAGAAAGGTTTGCTCAAATAATCGTCTGCTCCCGCGTTCAAGCCCCTCACCCGATTCTCCACCTCGCCGCGAGCAGTGAGAATGATGACTCGCGACGGAGAATTGCCGCTGCGCAGGCCAGCGAGAACCGCCATCCCGTCAAGGGTCGGCAGATTTAAATCCAACACCACCAGATCGGGCGCGCTTTCGAGGGCGAGACGCAGACCTTGGGCGCCATCGTGAGCCGCACTTGCCACGTGACCGTGTCGCATAAGAGCCCGCACGATATGTCGCGCGAGCTGAGCTTCATCTTCAACAACCAGGATACGCATGACTCAAAGGGGGTTTGCT
>JBDSPT010000467.1:0-5984 GCA_039930205.1 Opitutus sp.
GTTCACCACGTGATCTGCCTCCGCGAGGGCACTGCTGATGTTTTCCGCCGCGATAATTCGGACCGCGCTTTCGCTGCGGGTCTGCCGGCGCAACGCGAGCATCTTGACTCCAAACGGCGCCAGCAGCTCTGCGAGCCGCCGGCCGATTGCCCCAAAGCCAAGCATCAAGACCGTCTGGCCCGTTAAAAGCCGGGAGCTGTAACGCCGATCCGCCCAATGCCACGATCGATCCGAATACTGATCCTTCAATGACTGCGGCAGCTGACGCGCAAAGCCGAGAATCATGGCGAGGACATGCTGCGCACAGGAGTCGGCAAACACCTCGGAAGCGTTGGTCAAAGCTGTGCCACGAGAGCGGAGAACTTCCTTGAACTCGTCCGTGTCGTATCGCGTGTACCCCGCCGATGATAGTTCGATCCAGCGCAGTTTTGGCGACGCGAGACAGTCGTTCACTGCCGGCTGTCCGAACGCGATGTCGGCTTCGCCGATCGAAGGATCGTTCGTGCCCGCGGCCAGCACCGACGCGCTGGCACTGCTGGAAAAAATGAGCCGGTGCGCCTGCGTGCCGCTGATCAGCCGCTGATTGGCCGCTTCGACGAACTTCGTATTGCACCAGATGGTAAGACTCATGCGACGGAAGACCGAATGGACCGCGAGCGCTTTCGCAAGCCTGCCGTCGCGCACCGATCTGAACATTCTCAGCCAGGAACGACTCCATCGACAGCAAACTCAGTGATCGCGCTGAAGTCGTGAGATTTCGCGGTTCAGATACGTGACCAGTTCGGTATGCTCACGCGCTTCGGCGTCATTGAGGTGCACGAGTCCTCGCCCGAACGGCGGCAGGTCTCCCGGCGCATCGCCCCAAAAGTCCCATGCGTACCCCACCACCGCAGGATGCCGGGAAAGCGCGCGGAGTCGTTGGCGACCGTCACGCAGCATGCGCTCGACCGCGGTCACTCCACGAGAACGCGCCGGTGTTGCCGGCAGCTGCCGCGTCCAGTTGAATTCGCCAACGAAAACCGGTCCCGCGGTGTTCGCGTCCAAGACATTTGGATGCACCCACGCGATATCCACGGCAGGTTCCACGCCTTGCGCCAGCGACGCGCGACTGCCGCTCTGTCGCCGGTAACCCGCAGCGTCACGGATGCCGAACAGGAGATGGTTCTGATCGTAGGCGCGAATCGCAGCCGACGTGGTGGCAAAGTAACGCCGCGCCACTTCATCGATCCACGTCTGATTATCCGCCCGGTAACCACCGGACATGATCGCGGCATCGCTGCGCGTGCATTCGCGAATGACCTCTTTGTTCTCGAGCGGGATGTCCCAAGCTTTTGCCACGCCTGAGAGCTGGCCGGAGTGACGGGCGAGGACGAACTCCCACGCGGCATGATACGCGGCGAAACCAGGCTCCAGACTCAGGCAAACCTGCAGCAGTGACGGTCGATCCTCCAGAGTCACAGCTCCCCAAATGAGATCGTCGTCGGACAGCCAGCCGAGCAGATCGCTTTGGTCGGCGGCGCTGGCACAAACATCAGCAGCTCGCGTCCCGGCCTTTGCCGGCCAGGTCGAGTCGAAGACGTCAGGCAGCCGTATCCCTTCAGCCCGAATCGTGTTTCCGCAGCTGGCGAAGTCGACCGTGCGAATGAACACGAGCCCGTCCAGAATGAGGTCAGCGGAACTGCCGGGCCCAAGCACGTTGAATCCCCACGCCCGCAGCCGTGCAACCGGATCGTGGGGTGAATCCACCGCCGGCTGCACGCTGTTAACCGCTCGGGCAAACCACGGTTGACCGTCCGGCGTCAGCAAGGACCATGCGCCATTCTGGTGTTGCGCGACCCGAAAGAAACCAGGGGTACCGCGAACCGTATCAGATTTAAACGCCATCAACGCGTCTCGAGGCAACGGCATGGACGGCGACCGTGGCAGCCTCTGTTCCGTTTGCAAAGCGGGATCGTTGCCACACCGCATCTCGCGCCATCCTCGTCTCAACCCCGCAACCGTCGACGGCGATCTTGCGTTACTCTCAATGGATTCCCAGAAAGCTGTGGCTCTCGGATTCCATGGCTTCTGTCGTCCTGCTGGTCCTCTTCGCTCTGCTGGTCCTGGTCGTCCTACCGATTTGGGTACTGGTCAAAATCGGCTCGTTCTCGACGGATAACGAGGTGCTCCACGCGCGCGTCAAGGCCTTGGAAAACGAGCTACAGGCCGTTCGGGGAAAATTGCAGAACCTCAGTGCCTCCCCCGCTGCAACTTGGGGGAGCCCATCGGTTTTGAGCGAAACGAGCAATGAACCCGCCACCCCCGGACCGCCGATCTTTCCGGCGACAACGCTCGGATCGCATCCGCCGGTCGTCACGACAGTTCCCCTCACTTCGAGCGAACCGCCTCTGATTACGACTGCCCTTGAGCCGCCGACCTTGCCACCGGTCATTGCTCCTGCGCCCCAGGCGCCGGTGTACGCACCGGAGCCGGGTCCTCGAATCACCATCAACTGGGAGCAACTAATGGGGGCGAAGCTGTTCGCCTGGCTGGGCGGATTCGCCGCGTTCCTGGCGGTCGCGTTTTTCGTTAAGTATTCAATCGAGAATGACGTGATCCCGATTCAGGTTCGAGCGGCCATCGGGTTCCTGCTCAGCGCCGGCTTGATCGCGGGAGGCTTGTTCGTCAAATCCGAGCGGCTTCGAGTGACCGCGACCGTGCTTTGCGCGACGGGTATCGTCAGCCTCTACGCTGTCACGTTCGCGTGCTACGCGGTTTACCACTTCTCCGCGTTCGGGCCGATCTCGACGTTCGTGCTGATGTCACTGATCACCGCAACGGCGTTCCTGCTCGCCGTGCGGATGAACGCCCAGGTGATCGCAATTCTCGGTCTGCTTGGTGGATTTCTCACGCCTGGCCTGCTCTCCACGGGGCACGACAATCCGGCCGGACTCTTCGGTTTCATCGCGCTGCTCGACCTCGGAATCATCGCCGTTTCCATCAATCGGTCTTGGTTTCACCTGGTTCCGTTCGCCGCATTCGGCACTGCGCTCATGCAGGTGGGTTGGGCCTCGAAGTTCTTCAACGCGTCGAAGGCTCCAACCGCAGTCGTCATCAGCCTGTCGTTCTGCGTGCTGTTTTCTCTCGCGACCGAGATCGCACGGCGGCTGGAGCGGTTCTCCGGCTACCTCATCGCGTCGGCCGCGGGGATCACGCTCACGGCATTTGGCTTCGCCTTCTATTTTGAAACCTTCACGTCGATCGCCGCGCAGCCTCAGCTGCTGTTTGCGTTCATCTTCGCCGCCGATGCGTGCCTGCTTGCGCTCGTCTGGCGAAACGAAGCCGCCGCCCGGCTGCAGTCCGTCGCCGGTGCTCTCACGTTTGCGCTGTTGGCCATCTGGACGGCGCGAAGCCTGACGGACGATCTGCTGCCGTGGGCACTCGCCGCGTATTTGAGTTTCGCCGTGCTCCATACGGCTTTCCCCGTCCTGCTGGAACGGGTACGTGGCCCGGCGCCCGCGAGTTTGCTGAGCCAGCTCTACCCTCCCTTGACGCTGTTGCTGATGCTCGGTCCGCTGCTGAAGTCCGATGCCGTCTCGGTGCTCTTCTGGCCCGCCATGCTGCTGGTCGACGTGATTGCAGTTGGACTGGCGCTGGCGACCGCTTCGATTGGCGCTCTTGCGTTTGTCCTTGTGCTCTCGATGGGGGCGATGGGGGTCTGTATCTTTAAATTGGGTGCCAACGATCTGTCTCCCGGGTTGTTGCTGTGGATCATCGCCGGCTTCTCTCTGTTCTTTTTCGGTGCCGGCCTCTTCGTGGCTCGCCGATTTGGCGAACGCCGGGCGGCCGCTGGTGGCACCGAGCATCGTGTCGGCAACACTGCCGCGCAAATCCCCGCGTTGTCGGCGCTGCTTCCGTTTCTGCTCCTGATCATGATGAGCCAGCGACTGTCACTGCCCTCACCATCTCCGCTGTTCGGTCTGGCTCTGCTCTGCTGTATCCTGATTTTGGGACTCACCCGCCTGCTGACGCTGGGCTGGCTTCCGCTCTGCGGCCTGATCGGTGCGGCGGCACTCGAGGACGCGTGGTATGCGAAACAATTCAACGGCACACAGGCCTCATTGCCTCTCCTGTGGTTTGCCGGTTTCTACGGCCTGTTCGCCGTCTACCCCTTTGTGTTTCGTCGTCACTTCGCGAGCATCACCGGTCCTTGGGCGGTCGCGGCGCTGAGCGGCGTGGCGCTGCTATTTCTGACGCTGGTGTTCCCGATTCAGTTCGACCGGCAGTGGATCACGATCGGATGGGCCCTCGAAGGCGTCGCGCTCCTGTGGCTGTTCCAACGCGTGCCTCACCCGGGGTTGCGGGCGACGGGCGTCGTGTTGTTGGTCATCGCCTTCTGCCGCCTCGCGCTCAACCAGGCGGTCCTGTTGTATCACCTTCGCAGTGACACACCGATTTTCAACTGGTTCTTATACGCGTATGGCGTGGCGATCGTAAGCCTGTTCGTGGGCGCCCGACTGTTATCGCCAATGCGGGAACGGGTGCCCGGGTTGAATGCGACTCCGCTCTTAGATGCTCTCGGCGTGATTCTCAGCTTTCTCCTGCTGAACATTGAGATCGCGGACTTCTTTAGCGCTGCGGGCATGCCGTTGACGTTTCAATTCGGGGGAAATTTCGCTCGTGACCTCGCGTACACGATCGGATGGGCACTCTTCGCGCTAGCGCTCTTGGGAGTGGGCATTTGGAGATCTGCCAGGATGGCGCGCTTCGCAGCGTTGGCCCTGTTAGGCGTCACCATGCTCAAACTGTTTTTCCACGACCTTGCCCGCCTCGGTGCGCTGTATCGCGTGGGCGCGCTGTTCGTGGTGGCCATGGTTGCGATCCTGGCCTCGTTTCTCTACCAGCGATTCGTACCGGGCGATGAACGCACGCGCCCTCCTCAAAGCTAGAGTTGGCGCTTCGGCCGTCTTCGCGTGGCTCGTCATCGGCTTGAATCCGGGTGCGCGCGGAGCGATCAATCGGCAGGAGTGGAAGAACCCGCAGAGCTTTGATGTGTCCGCTGCCAAGTTGGTAAAACTGTCCCCGACCACGTGACGTGGAATCGCATTCCCGGTCGCCCGGATGCGCAGATCACCGTCTCCCTTTCATCACGCTCGTCCACGCGTCGATGGCAACGAGCCGTCGGCGAGCGCCTTCCCGACTCGGCGAGTTGGTATCCTGCTGTGGGTAGCGCTGGGAGTGGCCGTTGCCGCTTTGTTGTTCGCAATCGCACGCTTGCTCCCAAAGACACCGCGTTACGCATCCTCCTAGCGCGCTGCACTCAATCGGGACGGTCCATGGCGAAGATCTCCTGTATCCTGGCGTAATCGTCGCCGCCCATTCGACCAATCAGGTCGAGTTTCCTTGGATCTGGCAAACCGTCGGGCGCCAGAACCGCATCGTCAAGGTACGCGCTAACGATCCGACCGAAGATGACGTTCGCCGCCAGTGGGCCCTCGCCAATGTTGATGATGCGATCGAGGGTGCACTCGAACGCCACCGGTGCGTCGGCCACGCGCCGCGGACGCACTCGCGTCGACGCTGCGCTCGCGATACCGAAGCGATCGAATTCGCTTTCCCCATAAGGCAGCGTGGCCGCCGTGCGGTTCATCGCCTCTCCCATCGCGAACGTCACGAGGTTCACGACAAATTCGGGCAGCGCCTCAATGTTACGCACTGTATCCTTTTTCGCCCCATGCCGGCTGTTCACCGGGACAAACATCAGCGTTGGAGGATTTGCCGTGATTCCTTGAAAAAAACTGAACGGCGCGAGGTTACTCCGCCCGTCCGACGAGAGCGTCGAAACCCAAGCAATGGGACGCGGTAAAATCGTGTGAATCATCCAGCGATACGCATCGCGGGGAACCATTTTGGAAAAATCGAGTTGCATGAGGAGTGAGCCGAACTGTCGACGAAGCGTGATGCTATCTGCCCAACCCGCAAGAAGCCGGATGGTGACGTCGAAT
>JBDSPT010000468.1:0-3132 GCA_039930205.1 Opitutus sp.
AGGACGCCCATCGTGTCGTGGAGGACGCGCGAAAATGCGTCCATCAACGACGCCCCTACAGTCGTTCGAAACTCAGCCTACTCACCACCCGCTACTCGCTACTCTCTACTGCCTTCTCACGTCGCCGTCTCGGTAAACCGCTGCTCACGGATCACCGTGATCTTGATCGTGCTTGGATACTGAAGCTCATCTTCGATTCGCTTGCGGAGCTCCTTCGCGATTTCTCGAGCGCGGTCGTCCGTCACCGTCTGCGGCGAAACCACGACGCGAATTTCGCGGCCTGCCTGAATCGCAAACGCCTGCTGCACACCTTCAATCGAGAACGCCAGTTTCTCCAGGCGACCCAAACGCTGGATGTAACCGGCCATCGACTCCGCTCGAGCGCCCGGGCGCGTCGCTGAAATCGTATCAGCCAGAATCACCAGGCCGGCGTAAACCGTCTCCGGCTTCACCTCTTCATGGTGAGCCGCCACCGCGTTCACCACGATCGGCGTCTCGCCGTATCGCTTGATGAACTCCCCGCCGATGTGCGCATGACTACCTTCCAAATCGCCGCTGACCGCCTTGCCGATGTCGTGCAGCAAACCTGCGCGTTTCGCCACGTTCGGATCGAGTCCCACCTCACTCGCGATCATCGACGACAACGACGCCGTCTCGATCGAGTGATCCAGCACATTCTGATTATACGAGAAACGGAATTTCAGCTTTCCGAGCAATTTTATGATCTCGGGGTGCAGCCCGTTGATATTCAACCGCGTCACCGCATCCTCACCCGCTTGCATCGCGGAGAGCTCAATCTCCTCCTGTGCCCGCTTCACAAATTCCTCAATCGTCGCCGGATGAATGCGTCCATCTTTCACCAGTGCGTCCAGCGCCACCCGGGCCACCTCGCGGCGCACCGGATCAAACGAAGAAATCAACACCGTCTGCGGAGACTCATCAATCAACACCGTGACGCCCGTCGCTGACTCGAACGCTTTGATGTTCCGCCCCTCACGACCGATGATGCGGCCCTTCATGTCCTCGCTCGGCAGCGAAACCAAAGTCGAAGTAAGATCGTTGTTCGGCTTCCCTGCCAGACGCTGCATCGCGGCAATGATGATGCGGCGGCTCTCCGTCTGCAGCTCCTGCTCCGACTTCTCCATCGTTTCCCGACGCAACGCCCGAAGTTCGTCCTGACACTCCAACGAAACCTCTTCACGCAATGCGCGGCGAATCTCCTCCGCGTCCATCTGCGAAACCCCCTCGAGTCGTTGACGGACATTCTTCGACAAAGCGCGAATCGCATCACGCGCCTGGCGAATCGCCGCATTTTCCCGGTTCAGTCGCTCCTGACGCTGCTCCAACTGATAATCGAGCAATGCGAGCGATTCTTCATGGGCACGGATCTCGCGGAGCCTGACTTCGCTTTCGATCTCACGCCGGTCGAATTCGCGATTCAACTCCGCCCGTCGTTCCTGGATTTCCGCCTCGGCTTTCTGCCGAATCTCCTCTGCGGCCACGGCTGCTTCACGACGCGCGACTTCGATCAGTTCAGCCGCCTGCTCGTGCGCCACGCGCCGGGTGTGCCGGGTGATCGCCCAAATCACCAGAAAACCGAGCGATCCGCCTATGACCAATGCCGCCGTGAGCGACGAGTCAAACCAGTCGCTCTCGGCGATCAGAAACGCGAAGTCGGCTGCGCTCACTGACGTCAAGGAACGCGAACGTTAGAAATGGATTTTGAAACCTCAAGTTTTTCTCCGCCCATCCTCCTCCGCGACGTGTCATCCTCCTTCATCACGACACGCCCCAAAACCGATTTCGGGAAACCAGGCCCAAGACGGGCAGGTTGCTCAAGAAGTAGCCCCAGACCAACACACCCACGGGAAGTGTAGACGTAATCGATGGGCGGAGTTCGTCCGGCCATTTCAAATGCGCTAAACGCAAAGGAACTTCGGCTGCCACACCCTGCGCGGAATCCGTCAACGCCGGGAGATCAGCGGCAGAACCTCGGCCAGAACGGTTTTCATCCGGATCAACGCCGGGGCTTCACCGTCTTGTGCATCGGCCTGAACCAGGACATAGGCCCACCGATCCGCCCGGCCGTGACGCAACCGATTCCACGCGTCGCGGAAGAAGCGCTGCCAGTGCGTCGCCACCACGCCATCCGTATTCACAAACCAGTATGCCACGATGGTTTTAAGTTCCCGGTGCGTTCGAGGTTCGATGAGCGTGGTGCCGAGCAAGGTCCGCTCGGGCAATGGCGGCTCGGCCGCGACCAACTGACGTCGATCAATTGTCCAACCCTGGCCCAGCAAACAAATCTCCGGTCGATGGATCGAAGTTCGATCCCGCCCACTTAGTACGATCGAGACGAACACTGCGTGCGATCGATCCTTCACCGATACATACGTCCGGCGCGAGAAACCGGTATCCGCCGGAAGGATCTGCCGTTCAAGCTCGGTCACCTCGGTCCTTCGCCCAACCCACTCCGTTCCGATGAAGGCGGGGAGGTCGATCGGGTTTTTGGCGTCGGCAGCGAGTTTCACCCCCGCCTCGCCGCCGCGAGAGCCCTTCGAAAGTCGCGCCAGAGCGAACATCTCCATGACCGCGAGGGCGGCGAGGAGTACTGCCGTCGCGAGGGCGGGCCGTCCCCGCCGGGCCGGGGGAATTTGCGGGCGGTTTTCTGACGGCTCGTCCGGGGGAGTCGGCCCACCCTCGGCCGGCTGACCCGATGCGACGTCAGGCAATCGCGCGCTCTCTGGCCAGATTCGTTGTAACACGCCGACGGCGGCGAAAACCCCTCCGAGCACGATGGCGAACACGCCGTAGCCCATCAGATCGTGCATCAACGCTCCCCAGCGCGGTCCCCCGAGGTGCGCGGCGATCACGATCACCACGACCCGCACAACGTTGCCCACGTAAGTGAGGGGAAAGCACAACAGGAGCATCAATCCCCGACGGGTAATCGTGGCGAAATTCACGTATCCTATCAGCAATGACAGCGCCGACAGCGCCATCAGCGACCGCACGCCGGAACAGGCCGCTGCGACATCATATTGGTACCGGCCATCCGGCGCGAACAGTTGAGTCCCGCTTCTCACGACGTCGACCCCGATGAGCGACGCGATCGACATCGTGGCGTCGATG
>JBDSPT010000469.1:0-5214 GCA_039930205.1 Opitutus sp.
GTCGGCCTGGTCGCGCGTGGCGCCGATTCGCGGAAGAAACTCAACGCGGAGTTTGACCACCGATACGCTGAGTTCGCCGACTTCACGGACGCTTTGGCGAAGACGCGACCCGACGCGGTCTGCATCAGCACGTACACGGACACCCACGCAACCTACGCAATCGCGGCGTTCGAATCAGGTGCTCACGTGTTTCTCGAAAAACCTGTCGCGCAAACGATCGAGGATTGCGAGCGAGTCATCGCGGCCGCGAAGAGCGCCGGGCGAAAGTTGATCGTGGGCTATATCCTGCAGGTCCACCCTGCTTGGGCGAAATTCACGGAACTGGCGGGTACGCTCGGACGACCGCTCGTGATGCGGATGAATCTGAATCAACAGAGCTCCGCCAGCCATTGGGAGACGCACAAGAAGTTGCTTCGAAGCACCTCTCCACTCGTCGACTGCGGCGTTCACTACGTCGACGTGATGTGTCGGATGACCGGCGCCCGCCCGGTGAGCGTCAATGGTATTGCAGCCCGGCTCACCGACGAGATCGATTCCGCGCAAGTGAACTACGGTCATCTCCAGGTGAAGTTCTCTGACGGATCGGTCGGCTGGTATGAAGCGGGTTGGGGTCCGATGATGAGTGAGACGGCATTCTTCGTGAAGGATGTCATCGGACCGAAGGGCAGCGTGAGCATCGTCGCCCAGAATGCGTCGAGCTCAGGCAAATCGGCGAATATCGACGCTCACACCCAGACTGAAGCGCTGCGCGTGCATCATTCGGCGCGAAGCGCGGACGGCGCATTCGCCCAACCTGACGATATCATCACCGTGGAAGACGAACCTAACCACGATGAACTCTGCCGCCGCGAGCAGGTCCTTTTCCTCCAGGCGATCCGTGACGATCAGGATCTCACGGCTCACTGGCAGAGCGCCGTGGACAGTCTGAGGATTGTGCTGGCAGCCGATCAATCGGCGCGCGAGGGCCGAACCATCCCGCTCTGACGAATACCAACGTTATCCCACTCTCATGAAACGATTCCCCTACCCCACATTGCTCGCTCTTAGTTTTGTCGTAGTCACAGCTCATGCTGCGGTCACTCCACCAACTGGATTCACCGCGCTCTACAATGGACGCGATCTTTCGGGCTGGCGCGGCGGCGACACCTACGATCATCGAAAGTGGCTCGCCCTGCCCGCGGCGGAACGCGCGAAGACAGAGGAGGAATGGACGACTGACATGAAGAAGCACTGGCGCGCCGAGGGCGATGAGCTCGTCAATGACGGTGCCGGGAAGTATGCGACGACGATCAAGGATTACGGCGACATCGAACTGCTGGTCGACTACAAGACCGTGCCGCTCGCCGACTCCGGCATCTACTTGCGCGGCTGCCCGCAGGTCCAGATTTGGGATACGACGGAAAAAAAGAAATTCGAGATCGGAGCCGACAAGGGCTCTGGCGCACTCTGGAACAATTCGCCCGGAGCACCCGGCAAGGATCCACTCGTGAAAGCCGACAAGGCATTCGGCGAATGGAATCATTTCCGAATCGTGATGGTCGGCGCGCGGGTGAGCGTCTGGTTGAACGAGAAGCTCGTGGTGGACCACGCGCTCTTGGAAAACTACTATGACCGCGCGATGCCGATTCCCGCGCACGGGCCGATTCAGCTGCAGACCCACGACGGCGAAATTCGATGGCGCAATGTCTTCGTTCGCGAGATCGGCAGCGCAGAGGCGAATCGACTGCTCGCCAGTCACGGGGAATCATCGGCCTTCAAGGCGGTCTTCAACGGCAAAGACTTTGCCGGCTGGTCCGGACCGACGGAGAACTACGAAGTCGTCGACCGCGCGATCGTTTGCCGCCCGAAAAAAGGCGGGACGATTTTCACGAAGGAGCAGTTCAGTGACTTTGTTGCGCGGCTCGAGTTCAAATTACCACCGGGCGGAAATAATGGCCTCGCACTTCGGTATCCTGGAACGGGAGACGCCGCATACGCCGGAATGGCCGAGAGCCAAATTCTGGGCGACGACTACGAAAAAGTTACGGGCAATAAATTGGACCCGCGCCAGGTTCACGGTTCTGCGTACGGCATGATCCCGGCGGTGCGAGGCTATCAACGACCGAGCGGTGAGTGGAATTTCGAAGAGATTACAGTTCAGGGCTCCACGATCAAAGTGGAACTGAACGGCACCGTGATCATGAGCGGCGATGTTGCGAAGGTGTCCGAGTACTTCGCGAATCACGAACATCCCGGAAAGATGCTGACTTCGGGCGCATTTGGCTTTGCCGGACATAATGATCCCGTCGCATTTCGAACGATACGGATCAAATCACTGAGCCCGACTGCGGCGCAGTAAACGTCGGGCGGGAGGCTGAATGCCGCAGGATAGGCAGGCGCAGAGGCCTGCGGCTACGATGGACGCCGGCGCGGCCGCCACGGGAGCGAGCTGAAACTTATCCGTAACAATTCAGACGAGATGAACCGCCGATGACACAGAATGACGCGGATCAAGGCAGTGGGGGCAAAAGAGAGAACTCCATCAAGTTCACCCTCAAGTTCGTGATGGATTCAGTTCCCCCTGCCGGGCTCTGCCTCCGGATTATCCGCGCCAACCCGTAATATCCGCGGTTCAAATGCGTCGGTCCGGCTTAGGGCTGTTCTTTGATTCGGATTCGGCGGTACTCCATCTGTCCGTGATCGCTTTCAAATCCAATCGAACCGGTGGCCGGCACGGTGAACGCGTCCACCAGCACCTCGCCGTTGCAGGTCGCGTGGGCCAACCCGCCCTTCACCGTGATCACCACTTCATTCCAGTCGAGAGGCCGATAGTGTTTCAGTTGTGTAAACGGTCCCGCGATCAAGTAATCCCGACACTGCAGTTGCGGCTCACGGACAAAGATACCGCTGTCAGCGTTGGGGCTCGCGCGAAACTCCAGCTTCAAGACGAAATCCTTGGGGAACTTCTTCGTCGTCCAGAGTTTTTTGTAATCATTCTGAGTGCGTGCCACCGTGACGACGATCCGTCCATTGACCGAGCGGAATCGGCCATCGTCCGTCGCTGTTTTTCCATCGAGAGACGTGCCTTCGGGATAACTCCAGCCCGATAAATCACGACCGTTGTGCAGGCTCGCAAACCCTGCCTCTGGTGCGAAGTCATCGGCCCACGACGGAGCCAACGCGAGAGTCTCAAGGATCGGCCGCAGTGCTTTGAGCCATCTGCCGTAGCCGAGAGAATTAGGGTGCAGGAGGTCAGGAAACTCGGCCGCGGGGGCATCACCTTTGGCATCCGCGAACAACGCCCACGTATCCAACATCGTGACCTGAGGCTGATCGCGCATGGCCTCGGCGTAGAGCTGGTTGATCTTTTTGATTTTATCCGCCGGGCGCTTTTTCTCGGCGGAGCTCGGCATCACACGGCACAACACCACCGGCATGTTCGCATTGTGCTCCCGCAACGCCGCGATGATCAGCTTCAGATTGCCTGCAATCACCTCGGGTTCGGCCTGCTCCTCCAAATCATTCGTGCCGATCAAGAGCACCACTCCGCGTGGATTGAGCGAGAGGACGTCCTCCTTCAGCCGGATCAGCACGCCGCGCGTGGTGTCACCGCTGATACCGCGATTGGCCGTCTTGATGCCTGGCAAACTGCTGGCGACATCGCCCCAACCCTGCGTGATCGAATCACCGAGCAAGACCAAGGCATTCTGGTCCTGCTGAACGCGTTTCGACCAGCCGAAGCGACGTTCTTTCCACAGATTCTTAAACCAGTCGTAGCGGCGAATGGGACCGGAGCCCGGCAAGCCGTCGTCGGTGGCTGGTATCTCGAATTGCGACGAATCGACTGCGGGCGTTGATGTGGCTGATGCCGCTGCTTCGGCGGCGCCGGCAGGGACTGCCGTGACGAACAAACCGGCGGACCCAAACGCGAGCGCGCCGAAAACCAGAGGTGAGATGCGAAAATTCATGGGGATGAGGGGTTGCTCGCACGTTGCTCGAAGACGCCCGCCGCGGTCAAGTCCGGCGGATGGGTACGGGTGTGTTGAGCGGTCTCGCTAAACGCGGCGCATGAGCGTCCGGTCCTGCCGTTCCTTCTCTCCGTCTATCATTCTGAGACCCAAACCAACGCCGAGCCGTTGAGAGGATGGACCATGAACTTCAACGTTTCATGGCGAGGAGCGCAGCGGCGCGGCCGGCCCTCTGAAATTTCAGCTTGATGGGCGGGCCGGCAAGCCGACTCGCAATGACAGACGTGGTGGTATCATCAGCAGCGAAGCGAAGTTCTGACACGCCACCCCCCAACGCCGAACCGCGGCACAAAAAAACAGACCCGCCTCGCGGCAGATCTGCTCAAGTTAAGACCAATCTCCTCCGCTTACGCGTAGAGCTCGCCGGCCTTGAAGAACCGCGCAAGTTCGATCTTCGCGTTCTCGTCGCTGTCCGACGCATGCACGACGTTCTTCATCATCTCCGTGCCGAAATCTCCGCGGATCGTGCCTTTGGCCGCCTTGCGCGAGTCGGTCGGCCCAAGTAAATCACGCACCTTCTGCACGACGTCCTGGCCTTGCAGCGCGATCATGATCACGGGGCGTGAACTCATGAACTGCTCGATCTCAGGATAGAAGGGCTTGTCCGCCACGTGAGCGTAATGCTCGCGCAAGAGAGCCGGCGTCAACGTCGCCATTTTGCATCCCACCACATTGAAGCCAGCCGCTTCGAACCGGCTCAGCACGCTTCCCACGAGGCGCTTTTCCATGCAATCAGGCTTAAAGATAACGAACGTTTTCTGCATATGAATCGCCCAAAGTAGAGCACACGTGACGTTTGGAAAGCCTAGACTTTCCCCGGCGCAATCCCGGTCAATATCTGAGCGAGCGCCCGGCCTGACAATACGGCGCCTTCGAGTTTCGGTCCGCCAAAAGCGTCGCCCGCGAATCCCAAACTCAATTCCGGCAACCAGATGCAGGGTGCAGAATGCTGCGTCGTAGGCTCACTGTAACGCCACCGGTGGAGCGTTGTCGAAAGCTCACGCGCACTGCCGAACCACTGCTTCGCTACGGGCAGCAAGAGTCCCGCGACTCGTGTCTGATCGTCCGCGTAGTGCTGGGACGAAAAGTCCGGCCGGGCATGGAGCGTGAGGGCGGAGGTCATCGCTGAGCCGACGCCTTTCTTGCCGTTGTCCGCCACCCACCTGAATGGACCATCCAAGGGCGCGATTCCTTCCAGCGGAACCGC
>JBDSPT010000470.1:0-4199 GCA_039930205.1 Opitutus sp.
AGTTCACGAACATTACCCGGCCATCGATAGCCCAGCAGAGCCGCACGAGCAGAATCAGAAAAGCCTGTCACTCGTACGCCGTGTTTGCGCACGAAACGCCGCAGGAAGTGATCGGCGAGCAGCATGATGTCTTCTACTCGTTCCCGGAGGGCCGGGACGTGCACCGGAAAGACATTGAGGCGGTAGTAGAGATCCTGACGGAAATCGCCCTTCTCAACGTGGCTCAAAAGATCGCGGTTGGACGTCGCGAGGATCCTCACGTTTACCTTGATCGTCCTGCTTCCTCCGACGCGCTCGAACTCGCGCTCTTGCAGAACTCGGAGCAGCTTCGCCTGTAGATTAAGCGGGATCTCGCTGACCTCATCAAGCAACAGCGTACCTTGATTGGCTAATTCGAAGCGACCTTCTCGACGCTCCGTTGCGCCGGTGAACGCGCCTCGCTCGTGTCCAAAAAATTCGCTCTCGATGAGATTCTCGGAAACCGCCGCGCAGTTCATTTTGATAAACGGGTGACCGCGGCGCGGACTGCGGCGATAAAACTCTCGGGCGACCATTTCCTTGCCAGTGCCACTTTCACCCGTAATCAGAACCGTTGCATCGGTCGGAGCCACGCGCTCAACGAGCTGTCGCAGACGCATGATCGCCGGGCCCCGGCCGACTAAAACGGCGTCATCATCCTCTGGATCATCGCTCAGCAGTCGGTTGACGTGCAGGAGTTGGCGATATGATTGAGCCTTTCTGAGGATTACATCTATCTGGCTCGGCGAAAAAGGCTTGAGAACGTAATCGAAAGCACCTGCTCGCATGCAGCCCACGGCAGACTCGATCGTGCCATAGCCCGTAACCATCACGACCAACGGCCGCTCTGGCATTGCAGCAACCTGCTCGAGAAACTTCTGTCCGTCGCCATCGGGAAGACGGATATCGAGCATCATCAAATCGAACTGCTCGCGCTGCAAAACGGCCGCCGCTTCCGCGAGGTTGTTCGCACACGTGACTGGAAGCTTGTGCCGCTGGAATATGCTCTGGAGCAGATTGCGGACGACGAGCTCATCCTCAACAATCAGTATCTTCTCAAAAGACATTTATGAACCAGGTGGTGGAGAGATAGGCCGCCACGCACCGGTGCGGGCCTCTTGGACCGCCGAATAAGACAGGGGCACGCTCCCAGTTCAAACAAATGTTCGCCGATGCTCAGGTCTTCCTGACCAGCATCGACTTCACACGACCCATCACGTCCGCAGGCATGTAGGGCTTCGCCAGAAACGAACATGGGCCAGATGCCGAAAACAACGCTTCGAGGGAACGTTGATCTCGTCCACTGCTGAGCAAAAGTGGAAGGCCCGGCGAAAGCTCTCTGAGCTTGCTGCAGATCTCGCCCCCTTCGCTATCGGGTAAATGACAGTCCACGATCGCGAGTGAAATCTGAGCCCCGTGCTCCGCCAACGCTTTCGTTGCCAGCGCACCCGTCGGGGCGTGCACGACACGCAACTGCATTCGCGTGAGCAAATGCTTGAGAAGATCCGCCAAGGACTCGTCATCTTCGACCAACAGCACAGAGCTAGTCGCTGACGAGTTGTTGGTCTTGGTGGCAGCCCGATCCAAAGTGGGGAAGATCGCGGTCGAAAAGGACATTCGAAATGGAACGGCGCAACGGGAAAAAACTTGAACGCGGACTAAAGATTTCAACGTCGCGACCGAACTGTAGATAAAAGGGCGGATTGCGCCCGAATTACCCACCCGCCCGATGCGCCTTCTCTCCTTCCTCACTGACATCGAACGGGCCATTCGTCTCGAGACCAATGCCGACGAGACCGCAATCTGGGATACCGCTCGTATTGTTAACTTTAAGACAGGCCTGGCGCGTCTGACGCTTACGCTACGGGATGCGGACAGCGGCATGCCGCAAGGCACGATTCTGGTGCAGCACTTCGGTCTCGCAAACGGTTCGTTCTGCCTGAAAGCCAGTTTGAATTGGGCCGGAAGCGATGCGAATTCGGTCGTATCGGTTTACGATACTCCCCTTTTGAACTGGAAACTGGAAGCCGTTCGAATTGGAACGGCTTGGTTGGCCGGTTCACCTAGTGAAGGTACCACGGTTACGATTTCGAGCGACACGGAACGAGTCGCTGTCGCGAGCTGAGAAACTGCAACGCTTCCTTCGGCTAGGTTTTTGAGACTTTGGGGTCTGTCCCAAGGTCCGTCATCCACGTCCCCGGCGTCAGCGTCGGTCGCATAATTGGCCTTGGAAAGGTAGGCGGCACGACGATTCCAGAAATGTTCGCGATGCGCTCTGGTCGTGCCACCTCAAAACGAGCTGCCGCTCCTGAATAGTCGCTGAGCATGATTCCGGCTAATTAAATAAACACGTCTTCGTCTACGTTTCACGACGCGTATGCGATCTCGCGGTCTATGTTCAGACCCGAGCGCACTAAAATGAAAACCCGCCCTACCCTGGTAGCCGTGCGGCGCCCGTCGCATTGCCCAAGCCACCAAGACGCCGCCCGCACCAAAGATCGCAGTGCAGCTGAGCAAGGCAGTGATCATCAGTGAGTGCGGAATGGTTTCGGCGGGCGAGCCGCCGCGGGTTTCGAAGCCCGCACCACGCGCCCAGATTCAAGTGCAAAGAAAAAGGCCCGACATGAGTCGGGCCTTGTTTTGTGATCTTATTGGCAAGCCTCGCAGGTCTCACCGTTGCGCATCGCCTCGATACTACAGGCGGACTTATCTGCCGCCGAGTAAACTTTCTTCGGAGCGGAATCGATTTCGGAGGTGGACACTGTCGCGCCGGCGGCATGGGAGCCACCTGCGTCACCGCTATTTTGTCCCCCGCCCTGTCCTTCTTTGACTGCACCACGAACTTCTTTCTTCACCGCGACGGTCGCCTTCTCGATGTTTGAAGCGCCTAGGCTGCGAAGATAGTACGTTGTCTTGAGCCCGACGTGCCAAGCCGACCGGTACATGTGACTGAGCGTCTTTAAGTCCGGCGTCTTGATCCAAAGATTCACCGACTGCGATTGATCGATCCATTTCTGCCGACGCGCGGCGGCGTCGGTGATCCACTTGAAATCGATATCGAAGGCCGTGAGATACTTCACTTTGAGATCTGCCGGCACGCTGGTGATGTCCTTCAACTCGCCATCGAAATACTTCAGGTTGTCGATCATCTCCTGATTCCAAAGTCCCCGCGCCTTCAGATCCTTCACCAGGAACGGATTCAAAACAATGAACTCCCCAGACAAATTCGACTTAACGAAAAGGTTCTTATAGGTCGGCTCGATACAGGGCGACGTCGCAGTGATATTTGAAATCGTCGCAGTGGGCGCGATCGCGAGAACGTTGCTATTACGCATGCCTTGCTTCGCGATTTTTTCGCGCAGCGGCGTCCAATCCATTTTCCCCCCGCGCGGAACCTCGATCGGTTGGCCACGTTCCTGCTCGAGCAGGTCCAAGGTGTCTTGCGGCAGCAGACCGCGATCCCATTTCGAGCCTTTGTACGACGAATACGTGCCCCGCTCAGCGGCGATATCGGAGGACGCTTCGTACGCGTAGTACGCGATCGCTTCCATCGCCTCGTCGTTGAACTCGACCGCTTCATTCGACGCGAACGCGTGTCCGCGCAAATACAACGCGTGGGCCAGACCCATAACTCCGAGTCCGATGGGGCGATGACGACGATTTGAAGTTTCCGCCGCCTTCGTTGGGTAGAAATTGATATCGATTACGTTATCCAGCGCCCTGACGGCAGTGCGGATGGTCTCGCGCAGCTTGTTGTGATCTAGCTCTCCGTTCGGCAGCAGATGGGTCTCGAGGATAACGGAGCCAAGGTTGCAGACCGCCGTCTCGTCGTTTGACGTATTCAAAGTGATCTCGGTGCAGAGATTCGAGGAGTGAATAACGCCGACGTGATCCTGCGGCGACCGCACATTGCAGGGATCTTTGAAGGTGATCCAAGGATGACCGGTCTCGAACAACATCGAGAGCATCTTTTTCCAAAGCTCAAGGGCCTCGACTTTAACACCGTGAATTTTGCCGGCCTCTGCCAGCTTCTCGTAGCGGACGTAAGCTTCCTCGAATTTCTTACCGTACAGATCGTGAAGGTCTTTGACCTCATTCGAGCGGAACAACGTCCAGGACTGTCTGGCCTCCATTCGCTTCATGAACAAATCGGGAATCCAATTCGCCGTGTTCATGTCGTG
>JBDSPT010000471.1:0-9698 GCA_039930205.1 Opitutus sp.
AAAATATTCAGCCAGGTGACTGAGCGCCACGGAGTTCTCCTGGAGGTCCACCACTTCGAACACGACCACGGATTGTCCCTCAAAACCGGGAACTTGCGGCATCCGGTAAGGAACCGGCCGCAACCAGCGCGGCGGCAGCCAGCGATGCAGCAGTGCGACCAGCGACTTTTGCTCCTTGTCGCCGCCCAACTCCGCGACTTGCTCCAACGATCGATCCCACGATGCGAGGACGATGTGAGTCACTTCACGGCGCTGGATTAACGTGAACGCTTCGTCCTGCGACGTAGCGCCGGCGATTCGGAGCGAAAGGTTGAGTCCGTCGCGATTCTCCGGGTACGGAGAACCAAGGGCGCGTAGTCCTCCTCCAAACGCGAGCGACGCGGCGAGATTGGGCGACGCGAGAATCGCGGCGCGGCCGGGGCCCGCCCGATGCGCGAGCCAGTGAGCAAGGTCGCGCTCAATCAAACCTTCCAATTCCACCTCGCTCACGGACTCGGTGGTGCCACGCGCCGGGGTTAACAACAGGGCACCCGACACGGCGGCGACCGCGATTCCGCCGGCCCAGAACCAGCGGTTCATGCGCCGCCCCGTTAAGCGTTCCGCCGCACTCGAGCCGACGACGACGAGCGCGAGGACCATCGCATCGAGCACACTCCACCAGCGGAGATGGAAATAGGCCAGCAGCGCTGTGACGACGATCGGTCCCAATGCAATTACGAGTGCGGTGCGGACTCTCCGGTCCGCAGATCGCGCGACCAGCCACGCCGCCGGTCCAATCAACGCCAGCGGCAACAGGGTCGCTACCACGATGTCCGAAAATCCGTCGCGTGAAATCAGCGATGGTAAATCCTGCGCGATCGCGCTGTCGAAGAATGCGGTCAAGCGCAACGCCGACGTGGTGGGAACGAACAGGTCGCGGCGGGCACGGAAAGCGAGAACGAGGGGTATCGCCACCCCGATGACGGAGAGCGCCAGGAGGGCGAACCCGCGCCAGGACCGTGGTTGTTTCCCCACCCGAAGTCGGGAATCGAAGCGAGCCAGTAGCTCGCCGATGCCCAGCCACGCCAAGCCATGGAGAGGATGAATCACGTCGAGACGGAATGCAGGATCGGCGGAGGGAATGAATTCGATCACATAAGCGGCAAGGCACGCAGCCGCTCCGCCTAATCCCCATGACCGCCACGGTAGCAACGTTGAGCTGCCACTTGACCGCGCAAAATAAGCGGCAACTAACCCGCCAATGATGACGCCGACCAGAATCGGCAGCTCAGTGCCGACGCTGAGCCACAGACCGACGCCGCCCACGATCCCACTGACAAAGAAAAGTCTCCGGGTATTTTTATGCTGCCCCGATTCCCTCTCAATCACCAGCAGCGGCAACAGGGTCCAGAGCGCGGCGGCGAGCTGCAACCCGAGGGCCTGGGGCTGGTTGGGAGCGAACGAACTGGCGAAAGGGAACATCGTTGCCAGACCGAGTGAAATGAGCGCCGCGGGCCACCGGCCGAATTGCCAGGCAACTAAACCGGCGGTCCCGCCCAGCAGAAGCAAATGAAACAAGGGATCCGAAAACAGCGCGGCGCGCTCGACGGAAAGACCGAACGCCCGGTCGGAAATGAGGTGATCGACTTGGGCGAGCGCACCGAGCCACCATCGATAAAGCGACGCCGAGACTACGCCCCGTCCGAACGGGACGTTATCGTAGTCAACGTGACGGATACGCCATTCACCGCGGGCGAGCATCCGCTGCGTCTGGGCGATCCACTGTCGGCTATCCGCGCCCTGTCCGGCAGGAATGAACTTTCGGACGCCCCCGGCATAACCGGTTGGCGAGTTGACGTCTGTTGCGACGGGCGCGCCCGCGGCGTTGGCAATATAGTCGAGGTGCCGAATTCGGAGGGCATTAATCCAAAGCAGAAACCCGCAGGCGCACGCGGTTACGAGAATCCAGGCGCGCAGTGAAGACGGGGTAGGGGCTCTCATCGAATCGTAGAGATCCAAAGAAAACGGCTGGCGAGTCGCCGGTCCATTTCCAAATTGGGCCTGCAATGCCGATGAGGGGATTTCAGCAGTCACTTTTTCCGCCCGACACTCCGCCAACGGCGCAGACCTTCCTCGGCCGCGACTGGTGGTCGCAATTCACGCGGGACAATGCCCGCTTCCTGCGCTCGTCGCATGTTTTGACTGCAGCGGGCGCGCACACATTGAAGATTACGATGGTCGATCCCGGCATCGTCCTGCAGAAAATTCTCATCGCAGACTCAAGCGTCCCTGAAAGTTACTTCGGTCCTCCGCAGTACGAGACGGTAAAGTGAACGATCCCTCGCGGATTCCCGCAGCGTGCATTCCCTTTCCATGGGTTGCTCGACGCGAATAACGCTCGAGCGCCTTGCCTGCCTCCACCCCATGATTTGATGACCAGCGTTACCCTCTCATCTCCGAGCAGCGGCATCGTCATTTCGTTCTCGTTTGCCGCCGTCCTCTTTGGGTCGGAGTGGCTGAACGGGCGCCGCAAGCTGCATCAAACCCCGTCGATCATGTGCTTCGAGCACCATTGAGCCTAAATTTTAACCCATCCGACCCATCATGAAATTCCGTCTGTTTCGCATCTCTGGCCTGTTACTCGTCTTCGCGCTGTTCGGAGCAGTCGGCGCGCGCGCCGCAGCGGCGGCCGAAAAATTTACCTATGTCGTGGTCCACGGCGCGACCGCCGGCGGTTGGGAGTGGAAGAAGACCGGCAAGTTCCTGACCGACGAGGGCCACACCGTCTACCGCGTGACGCTCACCGGTCTGGGCGAGCGCATGCACCTCAGCAGTCCGGACATCGATTTGCAGACGCACATCAACGACGTGGTGAACACGATCCTGTTCGAAGATTTGCACGACGTCGTCCTCACGGGTCACAGCTACGGCGGCATGGTCATCACCGGCGTGATGGACCGGATTCCCGAACGCATTCGCCACGTGGTCTTCTTTGACGCCGCCGTGCCGGACGACGGCATGTCGATGTGGGACCTGTTCGGCGGCAAAGGACCCGCGGGTCCCAATATCGTCGATGGCTTCATGCAGGTTCCGTGGGTCAAGGCCGACACCAAGCCCCCGCACAGCGTGAAACAATCGATCAAGTGCTTCAACCAGCCGGTCTCCTATAAAAATCCCGCGGCCCTCGCGTTGCCGGTGACCTATGTGGCATTCGTGCCCAAAGACAAATCCGCCGAGGAACGCGCCAGGACGGATAAGAGCTGGCAGCGCGCTGCGGCCCGCGGTTGGACGATCCGCACGTTCCCAGGCACTCACGTCGCCATGGTGGAGGACCCGCGCGGCATCGCGTCCCTCATGGAAGAAGTGGTGGGCGACATCAACCAGCCGGTCCCCGCGCCAGCCAAGTAATCATCGAGTACCATCCGACTGCCCATCGTCCGACTCCTTCGCGTTACCCGTTGAAAATCGGTTCCGCCTCTTTGCGTTCTGCGTCGAGCTTGGTCTCGCGCTGACCCTCCGCGCAGGCCACTCCACCACGACTCTCGATGAAAAATTCCCTGTTCACGTTCGCCTTCTTAGGATGGCTCCTGCTGACCGCCGAGGTTCATGCGCAGGACCAAAATTTCTACATCTTCCTCTGTTTGGGTCAGTCCAACATGGAAGGCTTTCCCGGCATTCCCGCGGAGGAGAAGGGTTACGATCAACCGCGCTTCCAATTGCTCGCCGCCGTCGATTTCCCGGCGCTCGGTCGGGAGCAGGGCAAATGGTATCCGGCCATCCCGCCGCTCTGTCGGCCCAATTCCGGCATGAGCCCGGCGGACTATTTTGGCCGCACCCTCGTGGCGTCGCTGCCCGCGGAGGTGAAGGTCGGCGTCGTGAACGTGGCCGTGGGTGGATGTAAGATCGATCTGTTCGAGCCCGCGACGACCGCGTCGTACGTGGCGTCCGCGCCCACCTGGATGAAGGGCGCTCTCGCAGCCTATGGCGACAACCCCTACCAGCGGCTGGTTGAAATGGCACGACGGGCGCAGCAGTCAGGGGTCATCAAGGGCATCCTCCTCCACCAAGGTGAATCCAACGTCGGCGACGCGCAGTGGCCTGCGAAGGTCAAGTCGGTCTACGAACACCTGCTCGCCGATCTCGATCTGCCAGCCGTCGACGTACCCTTGCTCGTCGGCGGACTCGTGCCCGCCGATCAGCAGGGCAAATGCGCCAGCATGAACGCCGTCATTGCCGACCTGCCAAAGACGATTCCGACGGCCCATTTCGTCCCGTCGGATGGCTGCGAAGCCGGGTCTGACCACCTGCATTTCAGCCCCGCCGGCTATCGCGAACTCGGCCAACGCTACGCGCAGACGATGCTGCCGCTGCTCGCACATGCAGCGGCACCTGCGAAATAGTCTCCGCTCAACCGCGATCACAATTACTCCGCTCCTATTCCTTTCCGTCAAACCGGCAGTTCCCCCTCAACCCGCCATGCCCATTCCCGCACTCCTTATGAACGTCACTAAATCCGCGGTCCTGGCGTCGTTGCTTGTCTTTGCTGCGTCTGTCCTGGCGCAAGACGGGACGATTTACCCGCTCGAAGCTCCCGCAGAGCCCAACGCCATTCCGCTCGGTACCGGCGGCGTCGAGAATCAGCCCGCCAAGGAAAGCTATTTCCGCCAGTGGGGCGAGCCGATGGCGCGCAACGTTTCCACGGCCACCCTCACGCCGTTCCTGCCCGCGTGGTCAAATCGTGGTTCGACGCCGGACGGCCGGTTGAATTTCACCTGTATCAGAATGGCGGTCACGGCTTCGGCCTCAGCTATCCTGATCGCACCAGCAACGGTTGGTTTCCGGTCTTCCTGCACTGGCTCAACGTGAACGGTTTCCTCAAGGCCAAAGCCGCCGCGCCAGCCGCCTAGTAAACGTCCCCGGCCAGACCGGCTTTGTTTATGATGAATCTGCCCCTCCGCTGCTGCCTCTTCGCCCTCGTTGTGCTCAGTCCGGTCCCGCTCCGGGCGCAGCAGGCGAACGTGAACCTCGACTGGGACCCGCAGCGCAACGCTGAGGGGCTTGTGCCCTTCAGCGCTCCGCTCAACTCGCCGGAGGTCCATGCAGACCGTACCGTCACGTTCCGGGTCAAGGCGCCTGACGCGCAGAAGGTCGAGCTCAACGGCGCCGTCCTTGTCGCCGTGGGCCGCAATTGGGGTGAGACGTTGCCCTTCGCCAAGGGCACGGACGGCATCTGGACGCTCACGATGGGGCCGCTGCCGCCCGACATGTATGCCTATCTGATTCGCATCGATGGCGTGCAGGTCGCTGATCCCAGCAACACCATCGCGGCCTTCACGGACATGCCGCCCTACAGCCAGCTCGTCGTGCATGGCGACGGTCCGGCGTATTATGATGCGCGTCCGGTCCCGCACGGCTCAATCACCCGTCACATCTATCACTCGGAGGTCACGCAGGGCGAACGCGACCTCTACGTTTACACGCCACCGGGCTACGACCGCACCAAGACCTATCCCGTGCTGTACCTCGTCGGTGGCAGCGGCGAACTGCCGCACAACTGGATCCACGACGGACGCGTGAACTTCATCATGGATAACCTGCTCGCCGAGAAAAAGGCGGAGCCGATGGTCATCGTCATTCCCAACAACCAGGTCGTTCACCGGAACAACCCGAAACATGTTGAGCTGACGTTCAAGCGGTTCGAAGCCGAACTCCGCCAGAACGTGATCCCGCTCGTTGAGCGCGAGTATTCCGTTCGCCGCGATCCGCGAGGTCGTGCGTTGTCCGGGCTCTCCATGGGCGGGCGCCACACGATGTTCGTCGGGTTCAACTCGCTGGACCTGTTCGCCTCGTTCGGCGTGCTCAGCGCTGGCGATACCGACAGCGAGAAATCGCTCACCCGTTTTCTCAACACGCCCGACGTCAACTCGAAGATCGACTACCTCTTCGTTGGTCTCGGCACCGCGGAGTCGAAAGGCCGCATGGGCGAGCGCAGCGAAAATCTTCGGCAAGCGCTGGTGAAGCACGGGATCCACCACGAGTACTATGTCGGCGGCCACGGCGCACATGACTGGGCCACGTGGCGTTATCTGCTGCACGAACGCTTCCTGCCGAATCTCTGGCGCAAACCGTAAGCCGATTGCCCAACATCTTTCTTCATCCATGAAGTTCACGCTGACCGCCATTCTCTCCCTCTTCGCCGCCGCACTGGGCTTGGCGCAAACACCCGCTCCAGTCATGACGGAATCGGGTCTCGTGCAGGGCGTCAGCCAGCCCGGTCTCACGGTCTACAAGGGCATCCCGTTTGCCGCGCCGCCGGTCGGCGATCTTCGGTGGCGGGCGCCGCGACCTGCCGCGAAATGGGAAGGCGTGCGTGCGGCCGATCAGTTCGCGCCCGATCCGTACCAGGGCGATGGCAAGGGGAACGTGAGCGAGGATTGTCTCTACCTCAACGTCTGGAGCCCGGCGAAATCTGCGGGCGACAAGATTCCTGTGCTCGTCTGGATCTACGGCGGCGGATTTTCGTTTGGTTCCACCTCCACGCCGGTCCACAACGGTGAACATCTCGCGCGGAAGGGCGTCGTACTGGTTACCTTAAATTACCGCGTCGGCCCGCTCGGTTTCCTGGCGCACCCGGAACTCACAGCCGAGTCACGGCATCATGCTTCCGGCAACTATGGCTTGATGGACCAGATCGCCGGACTGCAATGGGTGAAGCAAAACATCGCGGCCTTTGGTGGCGATCCGGAGCAAGTCACGATCTTCGGGGAGTCCGCCGGCGGCATTTCCGTCAGCATGCTTTGCGCCTCGCCGCAGGCCAAGGACCTGTTCCGTGGCGCGATCTCACAAAGTGGCGGCTCGTTCGGCCCGTCCCGCCCCACGACCTACCCGGGCGAGAACATGCGGTTGCTCGCCGAGGCTGAGAAGTCCGGTTCTGCCCTCGCCGCGAAAGCCGGCGCTGCCACCATCGCGGAACTTCGCCAGGTTGCCCCCGGGAAGCTTCCGGGCGGCTTCGGCAGTGGGTCCGGCTGGCCCATCGTCGACGGCTGGGTGATCCCCGATGACCAGTACAAGCTGTACCAAGCCGGCAAATACAACGACGTCGCCATTATCGTTGGCTACAATTCCGACGAGGGTCTGAGTTTCTCCCGCGAAAAGACGCCGGAGGAGTACCGCGCCAGCACCGGGAAGCGCTACGGTCCTTTTGCGGAAAAACTGCTCGCGGCCTATCCCGCCGGCGCCACGTCCGTCCCCAAGACGGCCCGCGACTTGATGCGCGACGCTGCCTTTGGCTGGCAGACGTGGGCGTGGGCGACGCTGCAGGCGCGGACGGGAAAATCCAAGGTGTTCTATTATTACTTCGATCAGCATCCCCCGCGGCTTGCCGACTCGCCGGACGCCGATCACGGCATGGCCCACGGGATGGACGTGCCCTACGTGTTTCAGACACTGGATCGCAACCATGCAAAGCTCACGCCGGCGGATTTCGCGATCTCTGAAACGGTGTCAACGTACTGGACCAACTTCGCCAGGCACGGCAACCCCAACGGCCCGGGCGTGCCGAATTGGCCGGAGTTCACCGAGCGCAACCGTCAAGTGATGTATTTCAGCGACACGGCTTTCACCGGACCCGTGCCGAGTGCCGCCGCGCTCGAGGTCCTCGATGCTTATTTTTCCTGGCGCCGCACGCCCGAAGGCGCTGCTTGGGCGCAATGAAATGGATGCGTCCGCACCTCGATCCTGCGGCGATCGGGCAGAAATCCATGCGCGAATTTCTGCAGGCCGACGATTTCGGTAAGCCCGGACTCATCGCGGATGGACGCATGGTAATCGAGGTCTCTGCTAACTCCCTGCGCGCTTCACCTCCCTGATGAAAGCAACTCTGTCCTTCCTGTTTTCCCTGTGCTGCGTCTCGAGCTTCGCCTTCGCGGCAGAGGTCGTTCCGGGCGCACCACGTCGGCCGTTTCAACGAAGGCGTGATGAAGGGAACGAATTTTCAGCGCCCGAAACACGGCACGGTGACTCACCTCACGCTGGCTGAAAGGCGGACAGTCGCTGCAACCCGTAGGAAGCGCGCTCGCGCGCGGTCGAAACCCCCGCTCGTCGTCACGGAGCCCAACCGGAGAACCAAGCTGAGATCACACAGTTCAAACAACACGGGCAGGTACTTGGTGTTAACCGCTGATCTTCGCTGATCTTTTCGATCGCCAAAGTTCCGCCTGATCGGCCGATCAAGTCCCAGGAATCATCGCGCTCAACGAGAGCGAGAATTGCAACCCGTAGGAAGCGCGCTCGCGCGCGGTCGAAACGCAGATCGTCGTCACGGAGCCAAGTCGGAGAACGAGGCCGGGATCACACAGTTCAAACAACACGAGCTCGTACCTGTGTTAACCGCTGATCATCGCTGATCTTTTCGAACCCGGACCGATTCGCCTGATCGGCGAATCAAGGCCGACGCCGTGTCTCGCGAAGGTCGTGCGTGGTCGCCGACTCGCTCCGAGTCACCCGCCGGTCATTGCGAGGAGCGTAGCGACGCGGCAATTCAATTACCTCTCCGCCCGGTCCTGACCCATCCCTGGTCCGCAAAGCATCCAGTGGACTGCGCACGCCGAGCTCGGGCTTCTGCATCACGTGTGTATAAATCTGCGTGGTCTCCACGCTCTCGTGGCCGAGCAAATCCTGCACCGTGCGGATATTAGTACCGCTTTCCAAAAGATGGGTGGCGAACGAATGCCGGAGCACGTGCGGCGTGACCCGTTTGTCGATCTGCGCTCGTTGCGCGGCGAGCCGGATCGCACTTTGAAACGTACTGTCGATCACATGATGCCGACGGCGCGCTTTGGTGACCGGATCGATACTCGTCTCGCGGGAAGGACGGAGCGCGGGAGCGCGGAGATGGTCAGCCCGCGGTTTGCGTCAAGGGCTGGCCCGAAGCAAGGCGGAGGGTTTCTGCGCGGGAGCCCATGTGGGCAAAGCAGACACAAACAGCCATTGCCACTCCCAGCTTTTGCCCGCCTTCGGATACTTTCTCGCCAGGCCTTCGGGCAGCCAAACGCCGGGGAGGTCGGCGTCGCGGTCGGTCTGATGCAGTTCGCGCAATCGTTCCACGTGCTGTCGCAGCGCTCCGACGAGCGGTTCTGGCAGGACGGTGATCCGGTCCTTGTCACCTTTGCCGCTGAAGACGCGCAATTGCTGCCGCTCGAAATCCAGGTGATGAACCCGGAGCCGGAGCAGTTCCATCAGTCTCAGCCCACTGCCATAGGCGAGTTCCGCCATCAGGCGCGCGGTCCCCTTGAGCTCGAGCAAGAGTCGCTGGCACTCCTGCGGGCTCAACACGGTCGGCACGCGTCGCCTTGCCCAAGCGCGCTGAAACGGGATCTTTCCGACCGGAATCTTCAATGCCTCCTGCAGCAGGAAGACCACGGCATTGAGCGCCTGCTTTTGCGTCGAAGGCATGGCCCGCTGTTTCACGGCGAGGGTGGTCAGAAACGCTCCGACATCCTCGGCGGTGGCCGCGTACGGAGAGCGTGGCCGCAGGAATTGCGCGAAGCGCGCCGACCAGGCGCGGTAGGTTTCCTCTGTGCGCCAGAGGAAGCCTTTGGAACGCACGGCGCGGATCAGATCGCGTTCCCAGTCGGCTCCACCCAGGTCCGACCCGGCCAACGGCGGCACGACGCTGCGAAGTGCTGGGCGCTTTGGGACGTCGACAGCGTCGGGGTGGT
>JBDSPT010000472.1:0-2847 GCA_039930205.1 Opitutus sp.
GGTCGCGGAACTCGCGAAAAGCGAAACCTTGAACCAGAATCCCGACGCGTATGAGCGGCTGATTGCCGAAGGCGGTAAACCGCGTCGCGCGTCAGCCGAGGTGGCGTTGCAGCTGAGCCCGCGGCCACGAATGGGCGATCGTATCACCTATTATGTGACGGGTGGGACGAAGAGCCGAACCAGTGACTGGCAGCGTGCGCGTGCGGTTTCACTCTACGATGCGCAATCGGCGCCGTACGACCCGAGTTACTACATCGAAAAACTCGACGACTGGCTCACTCGTTACGGCAAGTTTCTCGGCATCAAACCCGTCGAAGAACCGCCAGCTGTGATCCAGGGCGAGTTGTTCTAGGCCGTGTCCTCAAAATCTGTCATTGCGTGGAGTCCCGCAGCGCGGGACGACACCGAGGCCGACCCTCCATTCCGATCCGGCCACAGCTTCGGTAAAAATGCTCCAGCGGAGCTGGGATCCAGGGCGAACCGGCCCGGTGAGCCGCGGCTCGACGAGGACGTCTCGCCCAACCGTCAGACTCCGGCCTCACCAAGCTTGGCCTTTGCACTCGTGATCAACTGCGTAGTTTCTGGATCAGTGGGATTGCCGATCTCCCGCATGAGTTCATTGAAGTCGGGCGCGAAATCAGGAGCGGCGCATCCCGGACAATGCTCTTTCGCTTTGAGTGAAAGTCTGAGCGCGTTGACCAACGATTGTTGCGCGAGGTTGGCTTGACCCAATCGGGCATAGCAGGCGCCGGCCTCCTGGTTGAGGCGCGCGTAGATCATGATTTTGTCGTGCGCCGATTCAGGCTCTTCGCCCTGCGCGAGCATCTCCACGTGCTGATCCGGCGTGAACTGAAACAGCTGCACCGCTTCCATGCCGAACAGGCGTTCGCAGGCAGCCATGATGGACTGAAGACCTTCCTGCGGTGCTGACGCCTCGCGCTGGCGAATGGCGCGCACGAGGAGCAATGCGACTTGGTCGATGATCCGGAGAAGGTAATCGCGCTGCATGGCTCTAAGAACGTGAGGGGAGACGCAAAAGAGGCCAGCTCAGGTTACAAAGGCGTCGGGCGTTCGCGGTTCGGGGGCAGGGTTCTGAACGAGCGGTCAGTTTCAGGATCGAAATTGAACTCGGGGGACACCGAGAGCACGGAGTCAATCCGTGCACCTTGGCTGAGAGGGGATCGTGGATCGGGTCGGCCCTGGGATGGGTTCGACGCGGAGCGCCCGCGAGCGCGCTGCCGAGACAAGGAGGTCGTCGGATGGACGCTCGAGGCGGAGGAGAAGCGCTCGCACCAGACCGGACTGCAATTCTCCCATTTCCTTTTCCGTATCCTCTGTGTCCTCCGTTTCCAAAAATCTGCTCAACCTACGACCAGCTCAAATCCGTTTTGCTGATTGGAAACGAACGCACGCGCTTGCCGGTCGCCGCGAAGATCGCGTTGCACACCGCGGGTGCGAGCGGCGGCAGAGCGGGCTCGCCGAGCCCTGTCGTGGGATAATCCGTCTTGAGAAAGTGCGTTTCGATCCCGGTCGGAGTCTGCGGCATCCGGATCATGGGATACTCGTGAAGATTCCCCTGCACGATCCGTCCCTTCTCCAGGTTGAGTTCCTGGAACATCGCGGTGCCGAGTCCATCGATGATCGAACCTTGGACCTGGTTCTCGGCGCCGCTGAGGTTGACGATCTGCGCGCCGACGTCGCACACGCATACGACCTTGTCGACCTTGAGCTCGCCCGCTTTCGAAACACTGACATCAGCCACTTGGGCGATGTACCCGCGGTGACTGAAATGAAACGCGATGCCTTGTCCTTGCCCGCGCGGTAGCTTCCTGCCCCATACGCCTTTGACGGCGGCGGCTTTCAAAACATTCCGCATCCGTCCGACGTTGTAGGCCTGTGGGCGTTCGCCCGAACCCGGCACCATTTCGCGGTCGCCGAGCAAGTCCAAACGGAACTCCAGCGGATCGCGTCCGGCCGCGTACGCCAGTTCGTCGATGAAGCTGTGCATCACCCAAGCCAGAACGCAGCTGCCCGGCGCCCGCCAGAAACCCATCGGTATGGCCGTTTCAAGTACGGTCGCTTCGCTCTGAAAATTCGGCACCCAGCGACCGGGAAATTCATCGGCGGCAAGCGCGGCGCCATTGCCGGGACGCTCCGTGGAATTTCCGAACGTCACGAAATGGTTTTTCCACGCCACGACTTTACCCTGCTCATCCACCCCGCCTTTGAGGAAGTGAAACCCGCCGGTGCGGAACAAATCGTGCCGCAGGTCGTCTTCGCGCGTCCATGTCAACTTGACGGGCGCGTTGACGCGCTGGGCGATTGCCGCTGCTTCGACGATGAAGTCGCCGCCCAATCGACGGCCAAAACCGCCCCCACAACGCATCACGTGAATCAGAACCTTGTCGCCGGATACATTCAGCGCCTTCGCGATCAAGCCTTCGCCGGCCCCAGGGTTCTGCGTCGGCGCCCAAATTTCGAATTTCCCGTCCTTGAACTGCGCGGTGCAGTTCTGCGGTTCGAGATTGGTATGGGAGATGAAGGGGTAGCTGTACCCGGCTTCGACGACCTTCGTGGCACTCGAGAGCGCGGCATTCACGTCTCCATCGGAGCGCAGCTTGATCTTGCCGGGCTGAGACGACAGCTCCTTCGCTTTCGCCACATATCCGGCCCAACTGTGATCAGCGGTCTTGCCTTCGTCCCACGTGACTTCGAGTTGCCGCCGCGCGCTGAACGCTTCCCACGTGGACGACGCGATGATCGCAACGCCGGGCATTAATCCGTTTACGTCGGTCGTGCCCTCAATGATGAACGCGTCTTTCACGCCGGGCAGCGTCTTGATCTTGT
>JBDSPT010000473.1:0-2736 GCA_039930205.1 Opitutus sp.
CGCGGTGAACCACGACCTCAGCGTAGGCGCGAGATCGATCACTTCGCGCATTGATCGACCCGCACCGGCTTGAACGGAACCGACGTAGATCCGCGCTGATGCGAACGCCAGCGTGCCGCCGAGCGCCACAATAACGATGGCGCGTAGCCAGCGCTGGCGACGATTACCATGGGTCACAACGGTCACCGCCGAGCTGCGGCCAATCACCCAGCTCAGCGCGATGCACGCCGTCAAAACGCCACCCAGAAAGGCGATGTAGGGCGCCGCGGCGAATTGCCACGCGAACCAGCCGAAAGCAGTCAGCACACGCAGCCATCCTCGATCTGAGTTCCAGCGGGCGAACTCAGCCCAGGCGAACACCAGCGGAAAGACCGGCAGGATCTGCATGTGCGTTCCGGCAATCCACACCATCGGCACCGACGAGATTGACGCTAACGTGAGCGGTCCGCGTAAAATGGGCACCGTCCGCAACGCGGAGAAAAGGCGAAGTGCCGCCCATGCATTCAGAGTTGCGACGACCACAAACCAAGCCTGCCACGCGGATTCGAGCGGCAGCCCGCACCACCTTAGCAGCACATAGATGGGCAACGTTCCGGCGTGCGTGTCACTCAGCCCAAGTGTATTGGGCGCCGGATAAAACTGGCCGGGAGAACTCCATGAGTAGATTCCGCGCAGCGATTGAAAACCATGCTCGAGAACAAGTTGGTTGAAGCGGCCGTCGCCAAGATCGCCTGGATACGCTGCGAAACCGCTCAGCCAGATCGACTGCGTGACATGGATAACCGAAAGAACCAACCAGGCGAGCAGCCACCCTCGCATAAGCCATTTCATGCGAGTACCTGGCGTCGGCGACGAGGCGGAGACCGGAATCACTCCGGCGAGTTGCAAGGATATGCGTCGATGGAGCAACGGCGAAGTCGATGCGGTCCCGCCCGGAATTTTCATCCCGCAACGAGCTTCGTGCTTTATCACCGGGAACTTTTCCGGAAGGGTAACGTCACCCCTCGCGATCCATGGCTTACGTTACCCCGTCTACGGTACAGGAAAGTTACGATGTCGTTATTGTTGGCTCGGGAGCCGGCGGGGGGCAGACCGCCTACACGCTCGCGATGGAAGGCGCCCGGGTGTTAGTCCTTGAGGCGGGGCGGAACTATGACCCGGTGAAGGAGACTCCAATGTTCCAGACGAATCGTGACGCGCCCTTGCGCGGCAACGGCACGCCAGACAAGCCGTTTGGATTCCACGACGCTACCGTGGATGGCGGTTGGACGGTCCCAGGTGAGCCATATTCCAGCGCGTCAACCGATCCCCGACAGCAGTTCATGTGGTGGCGCTCACGCATGATGGGCGGCCGAACAAATCACTGGGGCCGCATCGCTTTGCGGAATGGGCCGTATGATTTCAAGCCTCACACGCGTGATGGTTTGGGATTCGACTGGCCGATTTCCTACGAGGACGTCGAGCCCTACTACGACAAAGTCGAAATGCTCATCGGCGTGCATGGCGAGAATGACGGCATGGAGAACACGCCCAACTCCTCACCCGGTGTCCTTCTGCCTGCGCCGAAGCCGCGGATCGGCGAACTTTTAATTCAGCAGCGGGCGAAGAAACTCGGTATTCCTGTGATCGCGTCGCATCGCGCGGTGCTGACGAAGAAACTGGATCACGCCACGATTCCGCAGAAGCTGCATCCCAATAACGCGAAGGCTCAACGCATCCTCGCGGCAGACATGCAGGCGCGGGCCGCTTGTTTCTATGCGACGCCCTGCGGACGCGGCTGTTCGATCCGGGCAAACTATCAGTCGACCACAGTGCATTTGCCGCCAGCGCTCGCGACGGGGAACCTCGACATCCTGGCGAACGCCATGGCGCGGGAGATTACCCAGGACGAAAACGGTAAAGCGACCGGCGTGTCGTACATCGATAAGACGACTGGCAGAGATGCGCACGTCAAAGGCCGGATCATCGTCGTCGCCGCGAGCGCATGTGAATCCGTTCGGTTGTTGCTAAATTCCAAATCCAATCGCTCGCCCAACGGCCTCGCGAACTCAAGCGGGTTGGTGGGCAAGTATGTGATGGACACCGTGGGCGCGAATGGTGGCGGTCAAATTCCGCTCTTGGAAAATCTCCCGCCGCTGAACGAGGATGGCACGTCGGGGTTGCACGTTTACGTGCCGTGGTGGCTGTATGGAGAGCACGGCAAGCTCGGATTCGCGCGCGGTTATCACATTGAAATCGGAACGGGAAAGCAGATGCCGGGGGTTAATAGCTTCGGCGGACTCGAACAGATAACGCGCGGAAGCTACGGGCGTGCATTCAAGCAGGATGCCCGCCGATTTTATGGTTCCTCCGTGGGCCTGTCAGGACGCGGCGAGATGATCCCGAACGAAGATTCGTTTTGTGAGCTGGATCCCAAGTTGAAGGACAAGTGGGGCATCCCGGCTCTGCGTTTTCATTGGAAGTGGTCGCAACATGAGATCGGACAGGTCACACACATGCGGGAAACCTTTGATGCGATCGTGCGAGAAATGGGCGGCAGTCCGCGACCACCGACGGCGGATCCCCGAGATTACATCAAGAAGGGTGGCGAGATCATCCACGAGGTGGGCGGAACCATCATGGGAGCGGATCCGAAGAAATCCGTCACCAATCAATGGGGACAGACGTGGGATGTGAAGAATGTGTTTCTGACGGACGGCGCGCCGTTTTGCTCGAACGCCGACAAGAACCCCACGC
>JBDSPT010000474.1:0-6024 GCA_039930205.1 Opitutus sp.
CCCGGAATCACCACGAACGGCAGCATCTCGGGATAAGAGCACAGCAACCCGTGAAGCGAAAACGCGAGCAGCACCCACCAGACCCATCGGCCGCTGCCGGGTCGAAGGCTGCGTTCGGTCGCGATCACTACGGCGGCCGCGGTCAGCGCGCCGACGAAGTTCGGCAGATTGGAGTTGCCGTGGAAGAAAACGAAAACCGGTTGGAAAATAATCAACGCAAACGTCGCGATCAGGCTTAAACGTCCCACCCAGAAAGTCCGTACTGCGAGGAAGACAGCGGCGATCCAGGGCACGAGCAGCGTGGCGGTTGCGGCGAGGTATAACTTGAGGGGAGCAAGCCCGATCAGGGAGGAGGCGAAGGCAAGCAGCCCTTCAGCGCCCATGCGGCCCCAGGCGGGTTTCCAACCGATGATGGCGGGCGTCGCGTTCGTCAGCGGGTGGAGCATGCTGGTCGCAGGCATCTCCATGTAGGTATGGCGCTTCAAATGCTCAGCCGCGGAGATCCAGAAAAACGCGTCGTGGTTGCTGGTGCCGTCATAGAATACCAACGACGAACGACTCAGCAGCGGCCATAACAAGAGCGTCAGGAAGGACGCGGCGAGCGCGCCCGCAATGGCGCCGCGCCGGTTCATCGCAACGGAGATGGCATCCCGAACAAGCATGCGGCGTGCACTCGGAAGCAGGATCGTGATGGCGGCCGGCCAGAGGCAGATCCACGCCCACGGACCAGAAAGCGGCTTGAAGAAATTGACGGCCGCAATATTCCACAACAGGCCGGCGAGGCCCATCAGGGTTGCGACCGCCAGCCGTTCCGCTGCGCTGACATCCGTCAGCCGGGCGGCCAGCCAGTAGCCGGCGACAATCATGCCGAACGGCAGGCCCAAAAGTAGCAGACAGTGCTCCAAGAAATTCATGAAGGATCAGCCAGCCGACGTACGCCGGACGCAGTTCTGCTGGCAGGAAAAGCTACACTGACGCGGAGCGAGAATGCCGTGCAAGGCTCCATCTGATCGATCGGTTCAGGCCTGAATCCTAAAATTCAGAACGTGGCGATCGACTCGAGTCGACGTCGATAACGCGCGCCAATTTCCGCCGGGGAGAATTGCGTTTCGATCGCGCGTTGAGCGTGAGTTCCGATGGCTTTGGCGAGGATTCGATCGGCAAACAGCTGGCCCATCCATTCGGCCGCATGACTCAGATCAGGCTCGGCCCAGAGCTGGCCTTTGACGTAGGGCCCGTAATTTCGCTCGATGGGCGTGAGGGTGAACCGAACCGGACAACCGGTGTCTGCCGTGACGAATTCAGCGGTTGCCGACCAGTTGGTGGAGATCACGGGTTTACCGAGGTACATGCACTCGGCCACCGCCAAACCGAATCCCTCGGACCGATGGAGTGAGACGAAGCAATCGCAGGCCGACTCGAGCGCGTAGATCTCTTCACGAGTGAGCGTCTGCGCGATCAACACCGTTCCCGGCAGGTCTTTAACCGCAGCTTGCAGCTGTTGAAAATCCTCCGGGTTATCCGCCGCGTTTTGGACCTTGATGACGAGTGACGCTCCATGACCCGCCAGGCCGGAAGCGCGAAAAGCGGCCACGACCGCCATGGGATTTTTTCTGGCCGAGTAGGAGTTAAGATCCGAGATGAACAGAAAAAGAAACTGATTTTCTGGCAGCGAGAACCGGGCCCGCTGATCGCCCGACGGTCGCGCAAAAGAAATCGAATGCGGCATCGTGAGGACGGGGATCGGCGATTTCATCGCGATCGCGGCGCGGGCGAAATCGCTGGGCGCCCAGATCTCGTCGTAGAAGGCGAAGTTCGGCACCCAGGCGTCAGGAAACTCGGCGAGTTCCCAAGCCCAGTAAGCGACATTGTATTTTCCCCCTCGGAAAGCGGGACCGTGATGGTGATCGATGTCGCGCGACGCGGGCGCATCGATGTGAAACACGTTCACCCGAAACGGGTTTTCTGAGCGGAGGCGCGTCGCGTAAGTCTGGTCGCCGAGCCGATTCTTGCAATTGAGCTTCAGCGGGACGAGTGCCGTCGTGATTTTGGCGGCATCCGCGGCGCGAACCATGCAGCGAGCGGATTCGCCGACGCCGAGATCCGCCGTCAGAAAACCGACCAGGTTGAACTCATGTCGGGTGTGCCGGCGCGCGTACGCCATCGAGAACGGCGCGAGCCGGACCGAGAAGTCGAAGATCGTTTCGCCCTCGGCGGTCGTCAGCGTGGCGATCCGAACCTGCCGGTTTTTATTCTGAGCGCGAAATCGTTGCACCGGTCGCCAGCTGCTCACCCGGCCGAGCCAGGCCAGTGTATTCGTCAGCCCAGTTCCGCCGATGTGCAAAGTGATCTGCACGCCACGTCGGGCTTGTTCGGCGGTGAGGGGAATCTCGATTTCAAACGGCCCGGGTTTGAGCGACGACAGGTTGACCAGGGTTCGACCATCGACCCGGCACTCGAGCGTGGGTGGTGACGTTTCGATGCCGCGTGCTTCAGGATGCGGACGAAACTCTCCGCGCAATTTTAGCTGCTGCACGCCCTCGCTCGGAGGAAGCTGCAAACAACCGGTCTCGCGGATCCACGCGGAATCGACCGCGAACGTGTCAAAGAAAAGGCCGGTGTGACTGGGTGCCCGCCATGAGCCAGCGGCGGAGGTTGGTGAGCTTGCCGAACGCATCAAAGATTCCGAATGAGGGAAAGGAGCGGCGTTTGCCTTGGCAAAGCTTTATCCTGCGGCTTCGATGCGGAAGTGGAAGTTGATGAGTACCGAAGAATGGCGGCCGTGGAAGACGAAATGTGGTTTTACCGTGCGCTCCATGCTCATCTCGAAGGCGAATTGGCCACTGGACTCACCGATGGCAGGGGAGTTCCCGGTTCGCACCTGGCGGATTCGGAGGCGGATGGTCGTATTCGGATCCTGGACGCAGGTTGCGGTACCGGCGGGCTGATCCGTCGCACGGAGGCCCGGCATGCCGATTGGACGTGGACGGGCGTCGACGTGGAACCGATCGCCGTGGAACTTGCCCGTTCGCGATGCAAGGCTGAGATCGTTCAAGCGTCCTTGCTCGAGCTGCCGTTTGAAGATGCTCGTTTCGATGCAGTCGTATGTTCCGACGTGCTGTACCACTTGGATGACGACGCGGGCGCGGTGACGGAGCTCGGTCGGGTTCTGCGACCAGACGGACTGCTGGTAATCAACGTCCCTGCCCATCGGTGGCTTTGGTCGTATCACGACGTGACGGTGCACGGGCGGCGGCGGTACGTGCGGGATGACGTGCGCGAGCTGCTGCAGACGGCTGGCTTCAGAACAGAACGTATCACGCATTGGAATGCGTTGCCGCTGCCGCTGGTGGTTGCTCGTCGCAAACTGCTCCCGCCCCCTCGAAGCGGAAGCGACGTCTGTCTGTACCCGGCCCCGATCGAGGCGGCTTTCCGGACGGGCGCGGCACTTGAGCGATGGTGGTTAAGAACGATCGGTACGCTACCCTTCGGAAGCTCGATTCTCGCACGAGCCCGGAAGCCCGCGTCACTTCCCTGAGCGAGCGGTCGCCGGGTCACCTTCGGGCAACTGAGTGATTGCCAGGTTCTCAATCGCGAATCCGAGTTTCCGTCCGTCGGTCTCAACGGGACGTACCACCCGTCCCGTGTACCGCCAGACCAGCCGGTGTCGGCCTGCGCGTAGTTTGAGCGTCACGACACGTTGGTCGCGGGTTGAAGGGGTGGTGCGGTGACGGGAGACTTCGATTCCATTGAGTTCGAGCACGACTTCGCCCCGTTCCAAGCTATACGCCCAAAACGACAGCTGCACCGTGCCGGTCGACGGCATGAGAATGCCCGTGGTCGCGGTGTTTTGAGCCCAACGCCAGGAGCGACCTTTGTCGCGTTCGATGTCGTACCAACCGTTGTAGACAATCAGCTCAGGCTTTTTCAGGGAAAGGATAACATCCCAAGGCTCAAGCAAGCGTGGATTTGCCAGATCGAGAGGACGGGGAGTTGTCGCCGGGTGGAGGGCGAGAATTACGATATCGGGCAACTCGGTTTGCAGGAATTCTTCGGCGCCGAGGCTTTTGAGTTCTTCGATGATTGCTCTGCCGCCTTCGACGTTTCCGCGGCGATCGACCCAGATCGCGGAGAAGCCGGCTGATTCGAGCTCGTCCTTCATGATGCCGGCCGAGACGCGGCTCATTGAACGCAGAGTCCGGGAAAGCGCGGTGCCGCGCAGTGCGCCGTATGAAAAACGCAGCGAGGTCGACGTGAGGTATGGCAGAAAATGTTCGTAATCGCCCATCAAGACGACCGTTCCTGATTCTGGAAAGAGCGTCGCCGGCAACTGAAACACGTTGGCATTGGAGCCAAGTTGTTTTTCCAGCCGTCCCAATACGGACTGGTGATTGCTCAGGATGGCTGAATTTTCCTGCAATAATTTCTCAGCGCGAAGTTTTGGCAGACCATCCGCCACACTCAGAAGTACGATGGCTAACGGCACGCCGAAACGAAGCAGAGGGAAGGACGGCTGCCACCGACGCTGGCACCACGATCCGAAATAGAACAGGGCCCAGCAGAGGATGAAGACACTGTTCCGGTTGCTGGCGCGGAATAGATCAAGACCTCCCAGCGCGAGCAGTGAGTTCACGCCTCCCACGGCGGAGAACAACAAGGTCCACATGACTCCCAAGGCGGCATCCGGCGGGCTGCGTCGAGCGCGAACGATTGCCCGGAGTGCTGCGGCGAGAAGCAGGGCCAATCCAGCGACGCCCGCAAACCCCAGATAGTTGACAAAAAACTCAGTGCGCAGCGCGGTTTGGGCGTGGTAAGCCCGGCCGATCTGCGCAAGGACCGGAATCGGATGGTCTGAGGCCGGAATCAGCAAATCGGCGAGCTTGAGCGCGTAAATTTCAGAGCCCGCGTAACTCCGGGAGAGAGTGATCCTATGCTCACCCTCAGTCGTGGCGGTGAAGTACGCTGCGTAGTGCAAAAGAAAAGACACAGCGAGTACGCCGAGGGCCTTCCATCCCGCCCGGGAACGAGCGCGGTCGCGGCCCCGCACGTACTGAAGCAATAGTGCGCCGGCGATGAGCTGACTGGCGAAGAAGCTCAAGTAGGGATTGGCTCCGCCCAGCCAGGCACCGAGACCACAGCCGACCCAGGTCCACGGTCGCGCCTTTACGGCCGGCGCTGATCGTGCGACCCACGCACAAAACAAAAGCAGGACCGGAACGAAGAACGTCAGAGAAAACGATACGGTGACGCCCCACCGGAAATTGTAGCTGGAGAACGAGAACAGGAGAGCCGTCGCCATCGCCCATTCTATTCTCCACCGCAGAAACCGCGCGCAGAGGTAGAAGGCGATGGCATTGAGCACGTGAACCGCGGCCATCGCGACGTTGACGGCAGCGAACACGCCGAGAATCCGCGCGAGCAGTCCGAGTCCCGTGAATACAACGCGATCGGAGACCGGGTAGCGCCGCCAGTTCGCGCCGACGGGCGCGCCAAGGCGGGGAAGGTGATTAAATCCCAAGAGCGGCTGCGCAAGGTCTTCCGAGGCGGCCTGGACTCGCGCGTAGACTTCCAGCGGATCGCCGTGGATTTGCAGCGGCGTTGACCAGGCCTCCAAGCTCCACCGATGAGTCAAGCCGCACCAAACGGCGAGGCTGACGAATGACAGGACGAGCAGAGGGATAAGCCGACGGGATGAGATCAAAGCGGGGTGCGACCTGGGAAATCTCGGGCGGCGTCGGGTAGATGCGGTGGCGCCTCCCGGCGCAAGATCATAAATCAGACGGACGATGATTTTATACCATGGCTTTCTTTTCCGTTGTGAGATGATCGCCTCAAAGGCAGATCAAGGTGTGGTCCGTATGTTGATTGCCGTTACATTTTTGCAGCTGCGCGGTGACCTTGGGTCGATCTTACGACGCAGTGAACAGTGACCCAGCCGTGACTTCATCCGCCGCAACTCAACGCGTCCTCCTCACGGCGGACCCGAAAGCCGGATACCTGGCCCACGCGCATGAAATTCGCGCC
>JBDSPT010000475.1:0-3226 GCA_039930205.1 Opitutus sp.
CGCGACGTGACGCCCGAAGCGACAATGGCGGTCGTTGAAAAACAACTACCCGGCTTCGGCGAACTCATGCGGGCCAGGTCGCTCGAGTATGTCCCCACCGCCATCCTGTCCCGGCAAACGGCGGGCATCCGCGGCGGCACCTTGATCGTGAACCTTCCAGGCCGTCCCAAGGCGATTCGTGAGAACTTCGAAGCCGTGTTTCCTGCGATCCCCTACTGCATCGATTTGATCGGAGGCCCAAAGCTCGAAACCAACGAAGCGGTCATGAAAGCATTTCGTCCGAAATCAATCTGAGACCTGCTTGAAACCTACGGATGGTCCCACCAGCTCCCTGGATGAATTCGGGACCGAGTCTATAAACGCGATAATACAACGCGAAGATCGCGACGCCCAGCGCAACCTCCGCCGGTGAAAACAACCTGCTGAAATCTCGGAGAACTGGCGGCTGCCACTGCATCGACGTGCGTTCCCGTGGTGCACAGCTCTCACCAACTGGTTGTATTCATCCTTCGAGCACACGCGATCGAAGGATACGGAAGTCACATCACAGTTCCGTGTACTTGTCCGCTCGTCCACGCGCTTTCTCGACCGGATATTTCTCGGCGTTCGCCGCCATTTTTGCCTCGATGGCCGACGCCATGTCGAGTTCGGCAATGTTCGCGAATTCGAGAGCGTAAATCACGATGTCGGCTAGCTCCTCCGCGATCTTCGCCCGCTTCGCCGGATCGGCGGTCACGTCGCGCGAGCGATCAGGTGTCACCCAGAGAAAGTGCTCCATCAGCTCCGCCGCTTCCGCGGCCAGGGCCATGCTCAGGTTTTTCGGCGCATGGAATTGCTCCCAGTCTCGCTCCCGGGCAAACGCGAGAACTCGCGCCTTCAACTCACCCGTTGTTGTCGTGGAATCGTCCATACGCCGAATCTGCGCGGGGGTCGGCCGTCACGCAATCTTCACGCTGCCAAAAAAAATCTCGCTTGGCATGGAGGCTGCAATGTGTAGCGTCGGATTGTTCCAATGACCGTCACGCAAAAACATCTCCGCGGCTGTGCCAGCACTTCGTTTACGAAGGCTGTCGCTTCCATTTGCCGCGATCAGATGTGCCCGGTCGCTCATAATTGGAGCAAACAGCAGCAGACCGGCCCGGGCTTTCAGGCCTAAACCCTCCGTTAAACGGAACAACGTTTAGAAAATCCTGAAGCCCCGGCGGTCCCAGACCCCGAGGCTCTTCCTCCTATTTTCATTTTTCCCATGCATACGATCATCCATCCCAGCACGACCGCCAATCGCACCCGTCGCCCGGACGCTTCGTCGAAAACGTCGCACTTCCGCCAGCCGAGCTATGATTGCCGTGAACAGCCGGGCACCGTGAAGCTCACGGTGTACGTCCCGGGTGTGGACGCCTCCGGGATAGAGATCGAAGCTCGCGGTCCTGATCTTTTGGTGACAGCTCGCAAGACTCATTTCGTGCGAGTGAACTGGCAGTCGCTGCACTTGGAAACCGCGCAACGCGATTACCAACTGCGCCTCCGACTTGGTCACGGCATCGATTACCCAACGCTGCACGCCGAGATCCATCAAGGCGTACTCACCGTGGTACTACCGAAGCGTCAGTCAGAGGAAGAACCGTTCGCCACTCGACGCGTAGCGTGAGGCGAGAGGGAGCGCGTCAGTTCAACTCGCGTTCCCTTCTCGCTGCGCATCGCCGCTAAAAAAGCGTAAGCCTCCGTCATGGACGAGACCTGGCTCGACACCTCAGTTGGGAAATGGTTTGAGCGCTCCGAGAAATCGCGAACGTCACAAAACTTTCCCTAAGTTCGTGGCACCTTCAGTCGATTTATAGGTCACCTTACCCCGTCATGCCTTTCCCTACACCATTCCACGATTCCTCACCCGCAGAAACGCCCTCGGCGATTGTGCGCGTGGTTGCTCGTGAAGATATGATGTGGGATCGACCGGTGTTTAAAGCTCCGCCCCTCAAGGTGGTTCCACCGGTCGCCGATCTGGCTGAACTTGCCCGTGCCGTCCGTAAGCCGGAAGCACTCGGGAGTTAAGCGCTGCATCGGTTAAATTTCGCAAGAAGGCGGTCATTCGACCGCCTTTTTTGTGTCTGCTTTTCGCCCGCTCCCCCGCCCGTCATCTCTCCGGCACGAGCCATCGCACCTGGGCGCCTGCTCCAGGATCCTGCTTCAGCAGTCCAGCAAGTTCTTCACCAAGACGGCGCGCCGTCGATTCCAACTGCCAAGGAGGATTGATCACCGCAACCCCGCAGCCTCGAAGTTTGATTGGCGAATGTTCGCCCGCGATCGCGAGTTCGATCGTCAAGGTCGGTGGTGGCTGCAGACCGCTGAGCTCGTTGAGAAAGTCATCAACCCGCGCGCGTTCAGTCAGTGGGTACCAAACGGCAAACACCCCCGACGACAGCCGAGCAAGTCCGTCCTTCAAAGCTTGGACTACCTGGGCGAACTCGTCCTGTCGCTCAAACGGCGGATCGATGAGCACCAAGGCGCGTCGCTCGACCGGCGGAAGCAAGGCTCGAACGCCCACGTAGCCGTCCATCTCCTGGATCGTGGTCCGGGGCGCAAACTGAAACTCCTGCGAGAGCACGTGAAATTCCTCCGGATGCATTTCGCACAGCGCCACCCGGTCTTGGTCCCGCGCGAGGAGCCGCAGGAGCCACGGCGAACCAGGGTAAAATCGGGGCAAGGCATCACGGTTACCCCGATCGTGATCGAACTGCCGAACGAGCGATAGGTACGCCTCGAGGTCGGGAGACAGCTGACTTTTACCCCAGAGCCTGCCGATCCCGTCCGGCCACTCCGGCTGCCTCGACTTCGAATCGCCCGACGCGGCCGACGAGAGATCGTACCGGCCTCGCCCTGCGTGCGTATCCACGAGCAGCACGCCTTTTTCTTTTCGCTGAAGCGCCCGCACGATTTGCACGAGCAAAGCATGCTTCATCACGTCAGCGAAGTTTCCCGCGTGGAAATGGTGGCGGTAGTTCATCCCGCAAAGCCCGGCTAAGACCCGTCGACCGGTACCTTGATCACGGTTTTTCGGATCACCTGCTGCGTCGAACTCCCGTGCAGACCCGGCATGTGAACATCTGACGGATAGAATATTGCCGCCTGACCCGATTCGAGTCGGAGCAATGACCCAGCGAAATCTTCATAAACCACCAGATCGCGTTGTGGATCGTAGCGGTGCTTCACCGCGGGGCGCTCGAGGTCC
>JBDSPT010000476.1:0-3201 GCA_039930205.1 Opitutus sp.
CGGTCACCAACTCGGGGCAATTGTGCGCATAGACGCCCAGCGCATCACCCACCTCGTACTCAAGACCCGAACCCGTCAGATCGAACTCAACGTGATGAACCTGTTTGGCTGATCCCGAGGCGTTTAAATTTCGCGAGTTGAGCAGCAGCGCCGGGAAGGGATTCGATTTCGAATAGCCTTCCTTCTCGTCCGTCGAGAGGAGCGAGGTCGGACCGCTCACGACCTCCAGGTGCGGCTCCTTCGCAATACCCGCAGCCGCACTCAGCGCGCTCAACGACGTGTTCAGCCACGTTGCGAATGGCGATTCAAAGTCCAGGTCGCACTCGACCCGTGGTTGGATGCGAGTTGCACCCAGCTTCGCGAACTGAGCATCGAAGTCCTTCGCACACTGATTGAACTTCGCGTAATTCGTATCACCCAATCCGCAGACGCTGAATCGCACGCTCGAGAGCGAAGCGCCCGTGGCGGGAGCCATCAGTGCGGCATGCAACGCCTTCGCGTTGTCGGGCGGCTCGCCATCGCCGTAGGTGCTCGTGATCACCAGAACGTTCTTCTCACCGGCCAGCTGACTGAGATCCGTTTGCGCCATGTCGAGCACGGTCGCTGCGAAGTTTCGCCTGCCCGCCTCCTTCGCGGCTTTCTTCGCGAGTCCTTCGGCCGAGCCCGTCTGCGAACCGAAAAGGATGGTCAGCGGCGTGAGCGCGATCGCAGATGCGCCCGGTTTCGCCGCCACGTCGGCCCGCGAGAACATCCCGGCGAAAAAGCCGTTGAGCCACGCGCGCTGTTCCGGCGAAAAGGGAGCGGTATCAGGAATCTGGGGAACGGGCGGCATCGAGAGGGAGTTGGGAAATTGGACGAAGGCGTGTCTTCAACTCGGTCATTGCGAGGAGTCCGGCAGAGCGGTCGACGGAGCAACCAGCTGGATCGCCACGGCGCGCTTCGCGCCCCTCGCGATGACATTCATTTTGAAGACAGTGACTAGGAGGAGAACTTCTCCTGGAGTTCCTTCATCGAGTGTCGGCGCACCCACTCGACGAACGTTTCGCCCCGCTGTTTCTCCGCGGTGTGGCGCATGAGGAGTTTATCCGTCAGGGCGTTCACTTCACTGGCGCGAACCCCGCGGAACAACTCGCGCGCGATACCCTGCTCGTGATCCATGCCGCCTCCCAGCACGACATGATAACCTTCACCGCCGTCGGCGAGCTTCGTACCCACAAAACCGATATCGCCGCAGTAATGCTGGGCGCAGGAGTTTGGACATCCCGTGAAATGAATGTTCACCGGCGACTCCACCAAGGAACGATTGCCGAGGTGTTTCATCAGTGCCACCGCGTGCCCTTTCGTGTCCGCACCGGAGTATTTGCAACCGCGGTTGCCGGTGCACGCGATGATCCCGCCAGCCGCCGAGGATGCTTCGTGATAAAAGCCCAGCCGGTGCGCCGAGCGTTTGAAGGACTCAACAAAAGCATCAGGAAGGTGAGGCACGATCACGCTCTGCCACACGGTGAGTCGCAGCTCTCCGCGACCATAGCTCTTTGAAAGTTCCGCCAAGGCATGCATCTGACGGCCGTTCATGCGACCCACCGGGACGCCAAGTCCAACTGAGTTCAGTCCACGTTGCGCCTGGCGGGCCGCGCCCAGCCAGCCATGTTTGATCACCGGCCGGCGAGGAACACACGCAGTCAACGGCAGGCGACCGAGGGGGAACGAAAGCTTCTTCTGCGTCCCGGCCAGAAATTTCTCCACACCCCACTTTTCAAGAACGTATTTCAGCCGCGATTTTTTGCGGTTCGTCCGATCGCCGCTTTCAGCGAACACGCGGATCATCGCCGCGGATACGGCCACGGCCTCAGCCGGCCGAATCAGCAGACCGCAGTCTCGCGCGAAATCTCCATGACCGGAAATACCGCCAAGTTGCACGCGGAAATAGATGCCCGGGTTCACCGCGCCAACCTGCGCACTGGCGGCGAGCGACGATTCATTCACTTCGACCGCGAAGAATCCGATGTCGTTGGTATCGGCAGCGGCGGAGATGCTGCCGCCATTATCGAACGCGACGTTGAACTTCCGCGGCAAGCCGTAGAGATCGCGATGATTGAGGATGTAGTGGTGCAGGCCCTTCGCGAAGGGCCGCACGTCGATCAGTTCGTCAGGATCAAATCCACTGTTGGGCGACGCGGTGATATTCCGGATGTTGTCCGCACCGGCGCCGCGGGACGTCAGTCCCATCTCCTGCACGCGGGTGAGCACCTTGATGATATCGCGGGGCTTGAACTCACGGATCTGCAGATTTCCACGAGTCGTGATATGCGCGTATCCGCCGCCCAATTCATCCGCCAGGTCCGCCACGCCGTGCAGCTGCGCCGCGGTCAGTTCGCCCGCGGGCACGCGCAGACGAAGCATGAAGCTGTCCTGCGCGGGCGCGACGTAGAAGAGACCAAATGTCTTGAAGCGATACGTGTTCTCCGCGTCGGGCAGCTTATCCTCGTCCGCGTGCTTCAGCAGCCGGTCCCACGCATCGAGAGGATCTTCATCGTGCTTCCACGTCTCTTCCTTGCACAGATCCTCCAGCGGAGCGCCAAACACGGTTTCCCTTAAAACTGCGCTGGCGTGATTGCCAGTGATGGCATCAGCCGGATTGGCAGTTACGAGACCGCTGGCGGTCTGACCAGCAAAGGGAATGAGCCCACTCGCCGCCACGCCGGCCATAAACCCCTGCAGGTATTCCTTCTGCTCCGGCGCGAAAGGAGCAGGCAGTGGCGATTCGGTGGTGGCGGGCACGCCATCGTTTTAGCAACCCAAGTGCCACCTGGCGGCGTCCCCCGCATTAAAGCCGTGAATTGTTTTAACCCAACGCATGAATCCTGTTCATGAGTGCTCAGCCGGATGACTGAAGTTGAAAGCAGCCACCACCGTGAGACGGTGGAAGCGCGGTGGAGCGCGCGGGTCATCGGTCTCACGACCGATGCTACAACGATTCTCCGATCTCGAATGCATGGTTGCGGCTTCGGTCGAAACCACTCCCGCCGCAAACTCGTTTACCGCGTTGCGAGTTGCGCGATCAGCGCGAGACACAGAAGGAACAAGACGAGGCACAAGCCCTGGTAGAACCGCAATGGGTTACGTTCCAACAGAGCAGCGTCTTTGCGGTGATAGGGAGCGACCTTTTGCGGATGATCCAAGTCATAGGCCATCTCCGAG
>JBDSPT010000477.1:0-5342 GCA_039930205.1 Opitutus sp.
ATTTCGAGACCGGTGAGATCAGTGACGAGCGTTTGGAAATTCAACAACGCTTCGAGCCGACCCTGCGAGATCTCGGCTTGATAGGGCGTGTAGGCGGTGTACCAGCCGGGGTTTTCCAGAATGGTGCGTTGGATGACACCGGGGGTAAGCGTGTCGTAATAGCCGAGCCCGATGAGACTGCGAAACACCTGATTCTGATTAGCGAGTGCGCGAAGTTCGGCGAGCGCGCTGCTCTCACTGGCGGCGGCGGGCAGGTCGAGACCTTGGCGGCGAATGTGCGACGGGACGGCCGTATCGATCAACGTGTCGAGGGAGTTGTAACCCAGGATTGAGAGCATCCCGGTGATTTCGGCTGAGTCGTCGCCGGTGTGGCGGCGGGCAAACGTGTCGGTGGGAGCAAGCAGGTCGCGAAGCGAAGGCATGAGGGAATTCTCACGCTAGAAACGGAGTAGGGTGGCGCAATGGCGATTTGGTCGAAACCGGGTGAATTCGCAGCAAATGTTCGGCAGAGAAGCGTGAAAGCGGTGCGTGAGGTGTTCGATTCGATCGGCGAGGCGTGAAGGGGACGTGTTTTCCAGGCGGAACGCTGATCTTGCCCATTAAAGCGGTCGGAAGATGCACCTGATCGGTGCATCACGTTTCGAATCGCACGGCTTGGGTATCGCGGGTCATTGACCCGCTCTCCGAGTCAGATCTCCCGGCGGCCACGAATTTGTCGAACGAAGCGGTTGCGCAAGACGGCGATGCGACGCCACGTTGTTGCGGCTTACGCCGAATGAACCTGCCACTTTTCCCAACTCGCGTCGAACGCGCGGCCTACATCGATCGGAGGTTGGCGGAGCTGTACCCGAATCCCGCGATTCCCTTGGAGCACCAGGACGGGTTCACACTCCTCATCGCGGTGCTTTTGTCGGCGCATACGACGGACAAGTCCGTGAATAAAGCGACGCCCGAGCTCTTTGCGCTCGCGGACACGCCGGCGAAGATGATGTCGGTTCCGGTGGAGGAGATTCAGCGGATCATTCGTCCGGTCGGGCTTTCACCGGCGAAATCGAAGGCGATCTCCGCCCTCTCACGGATGCTCGTCGAAAAGCATGGTGGCCAGGTCCCGCGGACGTTCGAAGAGCTTGAGGAACTGCCCGGTGTGGGACACAAAACCGCGAGCGTGGTGATGTCACAGGTGTTCCAAGTGCCGGCGTTCCCGGTCGATACGCACATTCATCGGCTGGCCCAGCGTTGGAAGCTCACCAGCGGCCGCAGCGTCGAGCAGACCGAGATGGACTTGAAGAAGGTGTTTCCGGAGGCCCACTGGAATCAACTGCACCTAAGGATCATCTATTATGGCCGCGAGCACTGCACGGCCCGCGGATGCGACGGCAGGGTTTGCGAGATCTGCCGCACGATGTTCCCGCTCCGAAAGCGTGCAGTTCCGACGCGCAAGTAAGCCAAGCTGGGCGCCTCACCGACCCCTCGACGCCAGCCGATGCGCGTCAGATCACATCCGCACGCGGCACGGTAACGGGCTGCGCGTGTATCTGGAGCGGCCCTGGTGGACCTCCGGCGAGAGCGAACGACTTGGCGTGGTGTTCAAGTCCGGTGGAATCGATTCCTCGAGCCCGTTCAAACCGTACGTCACGCAATGGGGGCTTGATCCGGCTTTCGATTCGGCGGCACCGGCAGCCGGACCGACGCTGGCCGCATTTCCCGCGGCCGTGAACACGCGCTCGAACGTCAGCCTAGATGAAGTGGGCGATGACCAGGATATTTTCGCGGTCGGGGGCCACAGCGTGGAATTCGATCCCGTGCGTAAACTCTGGTTTTCAGATTTGGTGATCAAAGCGGGCGCATCGTATTTCCCGTTTGTGCGCCTGGCGTTGGCGCGGTTTCAACCGTTTTCCATCGATGACTGTCACCTGTCACGCGTCGTATTGACGGATTTCGTGCAACTCGTGCCGGACCGCACGCTGGATGTGCGCTGGCTGAGTGCGAATAGGGTACGCGTAAAGATTTTCGGGGTGGCGCCAACCGAGACCTTCGCGAGCCGCGTACTCGGATCGCTGATGCAGGTCAGGTCGGCGCGGTCGGTGCAGACGATGGCGGCGGAATCGCAGGTGAGTGATCTGCTGTCCGAACCTCTGACCGGTGACCGGGTGATGCAGGCGTTCCGACCCGGTGCGATCGAAGAGCTGGCACGGGGAGCGATCGAGGTCCAACCGGGGATCGCGGAGTTGGCGAGGGAGCCGGCGGAAGCCTCGAAACGACCCGGGTTGAACGAATATTCGGTGGTCGTGGAACGACTCCCCTAGGACGGTTCACCGGATTTTAGCTGGGTGGAATTGTCCGGCGTGACCGTCACGAAACCGCTGACTTCGACAGGTCCAGCTCCGGCGGCCGGAGTGCCCCGCATGGGGAAACGAACGCTGGCATCGGGAGCAAGAGCGTCGGTCATTCGTATCGGAACGCTGGGCGCCGTGTCGGAGGCGAACGTCGGGATAAATCTGGCAGACGTCGTGGCGGCGGGGGGCCTCAGCACCCAACCGAGCTTTCAGGTGCCGCCGTTGTGGGAAGGGGATGTGACCCTGCCACCGGCGACGGATGCCCGACCGCGGAGGCTGGTGGTGCGGGAGAACGAATTGTATTTCAAGGCGACGCCGCAGCCAGAGGAATTCCTGCCGATTGCCCGGCGACTGGTGTACGCGGACATTGTGGACCTGCCTGCACCGGTGACCTGAGGAATCCAAAAAACAGAATTGATTCGCGGGGAGCGGAGCGCCACGGTCTCGCGCTCGTGACGGACGCTTAGCTCAGTTGGTTAGAGCACCTGCTTCACACGCAGGGGGTCGTTGGTTCGAGTCCAATAGCGTCCACCATGTTGCTCGTTTGGTAGTTACCTCGCGACAACGCATTCGCAGCGGTGAGCGGCGGCGACACTTCGGATCGAGGATGCGCATCGTTCGCATCAGCGAGTCACGGAACCCGCGGGAACCGGGAACGGCGAACGAATGACTTCGTCGCGCTGTAAAGCCCGTCACGTCGAGTGTCGGAACTCCCTACAGTTGCGAGGCGTCCACTCGAACCTATGCAAAGGGAGTTCATCTCCATTTGGTTCATAGCCGGCACGTTGCACTTGCGTGGGCCGGGCCGGCACAGCGATTGCAGAACAGGCGACATCTCACCCGGAATGATTTCGCTGCCATCCGACTTTCAGGCCCGCTCTCTGGTCACCACGTATGACCAGAAGAAGTCCGTCGTCGTCGGGGATACCGCAAACCTCAAAGCGATCAAAGAGACCTTTGAGGATGCTTTGGCCAAAGTCTGGAAGCGCCCCAGTCCGGTTGAGCTCGATGCAGGGGTTTCGGTATTGCTCGCCCATTTCGAGCACCGGGATCACGCGATCTCTACGCGACCCGTACAAGAGCACGAACGGATCGAGGCCGGCCTGCACTTTGCGGTCAACCGAATCCTCCACCTTTCCTGAGGGTGGTCGAAAATAGAGGGACGTCCCCGGAAGCGGTCTCCCGGTCGCCGAACGCCTCTTGGAAGGACGACCTCCGTTTCACAACGATCGCCAGCTGACCGCGCGCGAGCGTACTTCCTACGGGACGGAGCTTGATCCGGTTTGGTTTGGAGTGCTGGTGCTTGACGCGTCGTCATAGGTGGCTCGCTTGCGAGCGGTTGGTCAGGCGGAGCGGACGACACGGAGCTCGTCCCTCCATTTCGGGAAGAAGATCAGCAGGCTCTAGTCGTCGTCCTCGTCCCCTTTCGGGTGGGCCCGGAAGAACGCCGCGCGAACCGGAGCCGGCATCGCTGAGTGGGCACCTCGAACGCTCCGCCAGACCACCTGATTCAACGCAATGTCATCCGCTCGATCGGGTTTGGAGAAATCCATTTTTCGAGACTGCTTCGAGCCCCACGCATTTTTCGGATTCATCTCCCGGACGTTCACGCGCGGCGGAAGTGCACGGTAAGGTTTGAGATCGGGTTGTGAGTGAAAGGACGCCCACATCGGAGTCGCGGCTGCATCGAATTGAGACATCGGTTGAAGCCCGAGAACCAGCTCGATCGTGCGCACCATGCTGGTGGTCGAGTAGAGTGTGGAATCGACTGCGCCGCGTTTTGCCCAAGGACTGATCACGAGGGCGGGAATGCGATGCGCATCAATGTGGTCGGGTCCATTCTGCGCGTCGTCTTCGAGCACAAAGATCGCCGTACTCTCCCAGAACTTCGAATTCGACACGGCTTCAGCGATCAGTCCGAGAGCCGCATCGTTTTCTGCGACCATCGCGGTCGGCGTCGGAAAGTCAGGGTGAGTCCCCGAGGTGTGATCGCCGCCAAGATGCAGCACCTGGAAACGAGGCATTTCGCCCGCGGACTCAAATCGTTTGAGTTCGGCGATGAAACGCTCGGCGCGCTTCACGTCGGGGTAGTGGAGATCCCATGCGCGAAATTGCGGATCGATATGTCCTCTCAAAATCGGCAGTGACGGCTCCGCTTGAACCGGACCCGAATCAGGCGTCTCGCAGAATTCGCCGTAGCTACGATAAGTCACGCCCGCCTCCGCCGCGCGGTTCCAGAGGTAACCGTTTGCAGGATACGCGATCGGGTAGTGTCCCTCCGACGGGTAGTCGTACTTCTTGTTCTGATTGTGACCATAACTCAGGGGCCAGACCTTCTCGACGAAATCGGTCGCGTAAGCACCCAAGGACCATTCATGACCGTCCGCGCTGACCTCTCCATCGGCGTAGAAGTTATCGAGGAGCACAAACTCGCGCGCGAGTGCGTGGGCATTCGGCGTCACGTTTTCTGGGAACAGACACAGGTGGGGCGCACCGTTCCCCTCGTGGATATCGCCGAAGACCTGATCGTACGTACGGTTTTCGCGCACGATATAGATCGCATGCTTGATGGGCGAGGGGTCGCCGACTTTCGCGGGGATGGCATTCCCCTCGGGTCGCTGCGTGGGCGTGGGCGCGCTGGCGGTCGCGTTGAGCGGACTGCACGCGTACGCAGATTTAGTCCACGTGCCCAGTTGTTGGGTGCGCGTTTTCTCGGCCGGGAGATCGATCAGCGAAACCGTGCCGAGCAGGATGTCGCCGATGTACTGCTGCAGCGTTGGCGGTGCTTTCAAATCCGGCACCGGCCCACGCGCGTTGGAGGCTGACGTGACGCCTTTGCCGTTCGCAACGACGAGCCGTTTGCCGTCGCGGCTCACACGCACGCTCGTCGGGTACCAGCCGACCGGGATGAAACCGAGTGACTGCGCTTGGCCGCGAGTGCTGACATCGAACACCGCGAGGTTGTTGTTGTTCGCGTTGGCGACGAACAGCTGTTTGCCGTCCGTC
>JBDSPT010000478.1:0-5660 GCA_039930205.1 Opitutus sp.
CGCGATATTTCCGCCAATCGTGCAGTACTCTTTCGAAGACGGATCGGGCGGATAAAACCAGCCGACCGCTTCGGCCGCGCGATGAATGTCGCCCAACTTCGCGCCACACTGCACGTGCGCCATGCCCGCCACGCCGTCGATTTTGATCTGATTCAAAGCGAGCATGTCGATCACCCACCCGCCTTTCACCGGCGCCGCCGATCCCATCAACGTCGTTCCCCGTCCGCGGACTGTTACCGGCACCCCGGCCGCATTCGCTGCTTCAAGCACGACACCAATCTCCGCTTCCTTCCGGGGCATGATTACCGCCTCGGGTAGAAACGAAATTTTGCTGCTATCGAACGAAGCGGCGAAGCACGTTTTCGCGTCGGTCGCGACGACTCGGGGTCCAAGTCGCCGCCGCAGTCGACGGGTGGCTTCGGTAAAAGTCATGCCTGTGTTAAAAGCCGCGCGCCCTCACCGCGCGAGAAAAAGATGCCCGCTCCGTCGCCGCATCCATGCAGTTGAAGTTCGTCGTAGTCAGCTCACTCGCGAGTGCAGCAGCGCCGCCAGCGGAATGCCGGCGAGAGTACCGTGCGTTTCCAGGTTTCCGTGGAGGTTACTGTCCGACGGCGTCGTGCCGGCTTGGCTCACCTAAAATCGTGCGACGCCTGCTCGGGCAGCTCCGCCAAGTTCAGCGCCTTGATCGTCTCTGCCTTCACATGAATCACCCCGTCCTGATTCTGCAGCCGCCCCGTGATGTACAACGCCGGCTCTTCGTTAATCACCATGCGCAAGCGCTCGAACAAATCCGGCGTCACGACTGCGTTGATGATTCCGGTCTCATCCTCCAGCGAAACAAACACGAAACCTTTCGCCGTTCCCGGTCGCTGCCGACAAATCACGCTGCCCGCAACCTTGATCCGCTCACCATCGCGCACCAGCGGCAAGTCCACCGCGCGCACCGTCTCCGCCAGCCGCGAACGCACGAGCGTCATCGGATGCAAGCCCACTGTGAGTTGCAGTCCCTGAAAATCCGCACGCATCCGCTCGGTCCGCGTCATCGGCGCAAGCGGCACCGCCTCCTCCGCCACGGCACTCACGCGCTGAAACAAAGTCTCCTCGTCTGACCAAGCGGCCTCCACCTGCCACAACGCCGCGCGCCGGTGACTCGCGAGTGCCTGCAACGCGCCCACCGCGGCGAGCGCCCTCCGCTCCGCCGCCGTGAATCGCGTGCGTGCCAGAAAATCATCGAGCGACGCAAACGGTCGCTCCCGCCGCGCCGCCAACATCACCTGCGCTCTCGCGTTATGCAGTCCCTTCACCTGCAGCAACCCGATCCGAATCGTATCATCGCTCTCCACCGTGCAAGCCCACTCCGATCGTTGCACGCACACGGATTTCACCTTCAGCCCGTGACGCCGCCCATCCTGCACCAGCGTGGCCGGCGAATAAAATCCCATGGGCTGATTGTTCAGCAAACTCGCATAAAATTCGGCCAGGCGATGCACCTTCAGCCACGTGCTCACGTACGCGAGCAGTCCAAACGAAATCGCGTGGCTCTCCGGAAACCCGTACGCCGCAAACGACGTCGTCGCCTCCAACACCTTTGCCACCACGTCGGGCGCCAGCCCTTTCGCGAGCATCGCCTGCTCGAGTTTGTCGATCACTCGTTTCAACTTATCACTCCCCCGACTAAACCCGAGCGCGCGCCTCAGCTCCTCCGCCTGACTGCCGGTGAAATCTCCCAGCACCATCGCGACCTCGAGCATCTGTTCCTGGAATAAAATCACTCCATACGTGCGCTGGAGAATTGGCTTCACCGCCGCTTCGACACTCGGATGGATATAGACCACCTGTTCCAATCCCGCGCGTCGCCGAATCAGCGGATGCGTCAACCGCCCGGCGATCGGTCCGGGCCGCACAATTGCCACTTCCATCGCGACGTCATAGAACGTGATCGGATTGAATCGCGGGAGCGTCGCCATTTGCGCGCGACTTTCGATCTGGAACACGCCGATCGTGTCCGCCCGCCGCATCATCGCAAACGTCGGCTCATCATCCAACGGCACGGCATGCATCTGGACGGGGTTTCCCCGCTTCGCGCAGATCTCAAACGAGTCCTGCATCACCGCCATCATCCCAAGCCCGAGAAAATCCACCTTCACCAGCCCGAGATTTTCGCAGTCATCCTTGTCCCACTGCACGACCTGTCGTGCTTCCATGGATGCGTTCTCCAGTGGCACAATCCCATCAAGTTGGTTCGGACAAAACACCATCCCCCCGGAGTGCTGGCCCAGATGCCGCGGCACCCCTTGCAGTTGACGATATAACGCAAGCATCGCGGGCAGCCGCGGATGCGTCGTCGGCAAACCCGACATCCTCACCTGCTCCTGCAAATCCAGCGTATGCGGAAAATCGCCATTCGCATACAATGCGGAGAATCGATCGAGCACATCACCCGGCAAACCGAGCACCTTGCCCAGCTCGCGTGCCGTACTGCGTCCGCGATACGTGATCACGTTCGCGACCATCGCCGCCCCCCGCGGCGCGTAACGTCGATAGATCTCCTGGATCACCGACTCACGCAGCTCACCACTCGGCAAATCCAAATCAATATCCGGCCACGACGGATGCCCGTCCTTGCCGACTCGGCCCTCGCTCAGAAAGCGCGCGAACAACAAACGATACTGCACGGGATTCACCGAGGTGATCCGCAGACAAAAACACACCGCGCTATTTGCCGCCGAACCACGGCCTTGAATGAGCATGCCGCGGCCGTGACACCATTTGCAGATGTCCCAAACGATCAAAAAATATCCGTTGAACCCCAGTCGATCGATCAGCTCGAGTTCCTTGTCGAGCTGCGCGCGCAACTCCGGCGTGATCCCTCCAATCCGCTCCCGCGCCCCCGCATACGTTTGCTCCCGCAACACGCCCGCCATCGTCTCGCCTGGGCCCACCGGAAAATCGGGGAATTGGTAACCCAGATTCTTCAGCGTGAACTGGAGCCGATCGGCCAGCCGCAACGAATTCGTCACCGCCTCCGGGTAATCGTGAAACAGCGCCTGCATCGCGCGCCCCGAACGCAGATGCCTTTCCGCATTCGGTGACAGCAGTCGTCCCGCCGCATCCAACGTCGTGTGTTCGCGCAGACACGTGAACACATCCGCCACCGGTCGGTCGTCGCGCGTCGCATACTGCACCCCGCCCGTCGCGAGCAGCGGAAGATGTTTCGCTTCCGCCAGGCCGGCCAAAAACCGCAGCCGCACGTCCTCGCCGCGTCGCCGCTGTCGTTGCAACTCCACGTACAACCGATCGCGCCCGAAGATCGCCTTCAGTCGGTCGATCGCGATCTCCGCTCCTTCCGCTCCGCTGCGTCGCCACTCCGTCAATACCGGCCCATCCTCATCTCCGGTCAGCGCGACCAGGCCTTCAGTATGCTCGGCCAATTCCTTCCACGTCGCGAAACACGGACGCTTCCGCTCACGCGGATCCTCCCCGGGACGGAAGAGCGACGCGTTGGATTTTGCCAGTCTTGCCACGACTGCCGGTGATCGCGGCACGAGCTTCGCCGTCGTGATCAGTCGGCTCAGATTCCGATAACCGGTCTGATTCATGACGAGCAGCGGCAGCGCACTGCCGTCCTCCATCGTGATTTCCGCTCCGACCAAAGCGCGCACGTGGTACTCATCCGCCGCCTGGTAAAGCCGCGGCGCACCGTAAATTCCATCGCGATCCAGCAACGCCACCCCCGGCAGCTGCAATTCGCCCGCCTGCTTCGCGAGCTGCTCGGGAGTAGACGCTCCACGCAGAAAACTAAACGCACTGCGCGCGTGCAGCTCCATGTACGTGATCGGCTTCGTCCGCTTCTTCGGCCGCTCGGGCGCAGCGCTGTCCGCTGTATCGGGCTCACTCATACCCGCCTCCCCGCTCCTCCGCCCCATCCGTGCTCGTGCTCGTGCTCATTCTCATTCTCATTCTCTCTCCGCTTTTCCTTCCTCGATTTCTCTTTCTCGCTGTCATCGCGAGGGCCGCGCCAGCGAGCGGTGGCGATCCCGTTGTTCCTCTCTGAGGGCCGGGAGAACGAGAACGTGTACGTGAATGAGAACGAATCCGAACAAGCACTCCCCCGAGGAGCTGATCCGCTCTCCCCGCAGTCGGCGTTCCAGACAAGCGAGCATGAGTACGAGTACGATAATGAGTGCGAGACGAGCCATCAGTCATACTCACCCTCCACGAACCATCCCTCCGGCGTACGCAGCAAGCGGTACACGCCGCCGGTTTCCAATTCCGCATCCCACTCCTCTCTCAACCACACTCGCGACGCGTCCCACCATTCGCTCGATCCTTGCCACGGTCCCGCCAATGCTCGCACCGCTCCCTGGATCGGCCCGGTCCAAACAAAGACCGGCGAAGGTCCGCTCAATTCCACCGTCGCACTCAGCGGCGAACGATAACGCCGCAGCGGTAATCCTCGCGGCGGATGCAACGCGGGTTTCTCAGCCGGCAGCACCACATTCGCCGGGGTCACGAGTTTCACGGCATCCGTGCGGTGCGAGTTCTCCAGCATCGGCGTGCCCAAATGTTTCGCCCCCACCACCGCTGCCACTCGCGCCAGCGTCTCGGCAAACCCATGCGGATCCCGCAACGCGCTCTCGAACAAGCCTTGCTGCCGCGCCAGCGGACGCACCGGCCGACACTCCAAACTCGCTCCGCACACCGCCGTCTCCGTATGCAGCGACTCCAAATGCGTGTGCAACACTCGAAACAAAATCGACTCCTGCGCGGTCGGCTCCGGCAGCCGAAACGCCCGCGTGTAAACCGTCTCATCCTCCAACTTCAGCTCAAGCAACAATTCGCCCGCCACAAACCCTGCATTGCGCAGCTCGAGCGCCAATCGATCAATGAAGCGCCGCAAGACGAAGAGCAGCGGCTCCAGGGTTTCGATCTCATGCTCCAACGTGATCTCCGCGGTGAACGTCTGCGGCGGCGTAATCAGTTTTAAAGGACGCGTCACCTCGCCCGCCGCGCGCTCCCACAGCAGCAGCCCCTCCGTGCCGAGGCGTTGCGTCACATCCGCCTTCGACAGCGCCGTCAATTCACCGAGCGTCCGCACACCCCAGCCCTTCAAAATCTCGGCGACGTGTGCTGATGGCTCTGCGACCTGCAGCGGTAACCCGCGCAGGAACTCGCTCCGATCGGCCACCACAAACACGTCTGGAGCCGTCGCCTGCGCACGACCACTCTCCTCAGATTGTGACGCCTCATAACCTTCTCCGTCCTCCCCCGCCCAATACACCGCCGTTGTCGGAAACAATTCCTGACTGCCAACGTCCGCCCCCGTAGAGAGCGCGCTGGCGCGCGGTCCCGATGCTTCCCTGCTCACGCCCAATCCGCCGTCCGACCCTTCGGCTTTCTGACCGCGCGCGAGCGCGCTCCCTACGCTCGATCCTCCTGAATTCCGCACTCGCTGCTCGCTGCTCTCCCCCGTAGATAGCGCGCTGGCGCGCGGTCCCGATACTTCCCTGCTCGCCCCCAATCCGCCGTCCGACCCTTCGGCTTTCCAACCGCGCGCGAGCGCGCTTCCTACGCTCGATCCTCCTGAATCCCGCACTCGTTGCTCACTGCTCTCCCCCGTAGATAGCGCGCTGGCGCGCGGTCCCGATACTTCCCTGCTC
>JBDSPT010000479.1:0-4238 GCA_039930205.1 Opitutus sp.
GACGGCCAACGCCTTCCTTTCCCAACAGTTTCGCCTCTTCAAGGAGAGGCTCTTTGTCTCGGGCAGCTATACTGTGCTCGGTACGAAGACCGATATCGTTAACGAGTTGGCCAGCCCGGCGACGACCATCACCAACCGCCGGGGTAACACGGATCTCCTCTCATGGAGCGTCCTTGCGAAAGTGTTTCCGGGCGTTGGCATCTACTACGCGGATAGTAACAACGCCGCGCCGATTTCCCTGGTCGGGACCCCGCCCACCGCCTTCTCGTTCCGTGAAGGGAAGCAAAAGGAGTTCGGGGCCAAGTTCACCTTCAACGAAGGCCGAACAGTGGTCAGTGCAGCCGCGTTCGATATCTCGGTGAACAATTTCTCCTTCCCGAATCCCGCCGCTGTCGGGCAGTCCAATCCGGACATTCCCCTATCGATTCTCGGCAGCTTCGTCTCCAAAGGGTGGGAGGTCGAATTCAGCTCCGCCATCGCCAACCGGTGGACGCTTTTCGGCAACTATTCCCATTCAAAGTATCGGGATCAAAACGGTATCCGGCAACGGGGCACGGCCGATGACTCTGCGGGGTTGTTTGTCCGTTTTGATCTCAATTCTAATCGCAGCCAGGGTGGGCTCTATTTCACGGCGGGCTTCGAGTACCTCGGCGACCGCGCCGGCGACTTCGCGGGGGGCATCACCGCGGCCAGCACGCCTGGCAACGTGATCTACAATCAGCCGACCTTCCTCGTTGGGAGCCGCCGTCTGCTCAATCTCGGCGTGGGTTACCGGGCGGACCGCTGGCAGGTGGATCTGTTTCTACAGAATGCGCTGGACGAGGAGTACATTGCGGCCTCGATCAACCGGAACCTGGCGATCACGGGCATTCCCATCAACGTGAAAGCTTCGTTGACCTACCGGTTTTGAACGGAAGTCGATCACGTCAACTCGACCGCAGGCTACTTCGCCTGCGGTCCTGCCCTGCGCCTGGCCCGATGAATAAGATCGGGACCATCCTGGTGAAACGGGAGGCATCGCCACTTCGACTGCGAAGGGGCTGCGTGATCAGTCGATACACTACAACTTGGTTGCCTGCATGGATGTCGACGCCCCGCAGGCTGAGGTGTTCGCAACGAAGAACGGAGAGAATGATCCAGAGCGATCGATGCTATAACGAGATAGAGCGAGGCGGCGTACCTCGAAAGATTTTGCGACTTCAACCGCCTCGAGGTTCCTGACCAGAGGAGGCTTACCCCATCTCACTCGCTCTTTCCCTGGTCATTTTGTGCAGAAGTTTACCGTTTTTCTTCCACCGAATGAATTCTTCAACCATGAGACGCCCCATCCTAATGCATTCGGGCCCTGTCGATCCGGATATATGCGGCGTTAAGAAAACATTTTCGAGCGTTCGAAGGGGCGAGTTCGGATCAGGTGGTTCGGGATCGCAAACATCCAGCACGGCTTGGATATCGGGCCGCTTTTCAAGAAATGCAATGAGTTCGCTTTCGACTATCACCCCCCCCCGCGAGGTGTTGATTATTGAGCCTCCTCTTTTCATACGCTCTAGCTGAGCCTGACCTACCATCCCTTGAGTGGATTTATTGAGGGGCGCGTGAATTGAGACAACATCCGACAGCTCGAACAATTTATCTAGCGCGACTAATTCGACCGCACCTTCAAAATCCTTTGTCGTCGAAAAATACGGGTCATAGGCAACAACTCTTACGTCCAGAACTTCAAGTCGTTTTCGAACCATGCGGCCGATGGTTCCCAGCCCCACGAGTCCTACCGTAGATTTATAGGTGCCCTTGATGTCTCTCGGAGACCTCCAAGCATCGCCAGCGCGCTGCCCGCGAGCCAATGAAAACGCACTTTTCAGGCACATAATGACTGCGGCAAGGGCGAAGTCTGCGACCGGGATGGCGTTTGCTGAAACCGCGCTAAATATTTCTATGTCCTTTTTCCAGAATTCGTTGGAGACGATTGGTTTTAAGCTGCCCGCCGCGTAGAAGACAGCCTTCAAATTCGGCACGTGGCGGAGAAAATCTTCATCCAGCTTTGGACAGCCCCAGCCGGTGAATAGGACTTGAACTTGGTTCAGGACTTCCAATCGCTCCAATGCAGCCTGAGCACTTAAAGGCGAGGGCGTGAGTAGCGAGGTGTGGCCTGCGATGGCCACGAGCTCCTCCGGCCCAAAGACGTTTTTGTGAAATGGATCCGCCAGGATTATTGCGGAAGGGACGGACCTTCTTTCTTTGATGTAATTTCTCTTGCTCGGCATTGTTGGCAGTAGTCGTTGCGATTAAGGCGAAACCACTCGGTGACGACCAGAGTCGCTGGATGGAAGTGATAAGCCTATAGACGAAGGCAACACGCTTTCACGTCAATACGCGTCAAATACTACGCGTAGCACGTATATGAGCTTTCCGGAGGCTCTGGTAGCAGCGATAAATGCCACGTGGAAAAGCACAATGAGCCGACGCCATTTTCCAGCACCCTATTTAAGCGCGCAGGTCAGATTGAATGCGACGTTAGAGCAGGATATCGCGATGAGCTGACGGCGATGCCTGAGGCGGACTTTCGATGAAGCGTGAACGCAAAACTTGGAACGTCGGTACGCTGACTTATGGAGCAAGTGGAATTATCGCTCTTTTTTTCTGGCTGCTGTGGGGCGATTTCGCGTGGTCGTTAAAGGAACGCTCGGTAGTGACCATGGGCCTCTTGCTCCTCAAGCGCTACGAGGCTTCGGACTTGTTAACCGGCGTGCTGATCGGAACGCTGCCCCATGCCATCGCAATTTTTCTACAGCCGATCGTCAGCTACCGTTCAGACCGGCACCGCGGTAGATGGGGACGCCGCTTGCCATATCTCATATGGACGGCACCGATTGCGATTCTGGGGATGGTTGGACTGGGATATAGCTCGCAGCTCGCTTCGGTGATACACCGCCTTTTGGCTCTGCAATCGCCAGGCCTAAACCCACTCGCCCAAGGGGTCTTTGCGTTGTCGTGGACGGTTTTTGAGTTCGGAACCTTGGCGGCCAATGTGATTTTTCTGGGATTGATAAACGATGTGGTTCCCTCGGGATTGATCGGACGTTTTTTTGGACTTTTTCGTGCGGTGAGTCTGATCGCTGGAATCGTTTTCAACTACTGGGTGCTCGGCTATGCCGAGGTGCACTTCAAACTCATCTTCCTGGTCATCGGATCGATCTACGGAGTAGGATTTCTGGCCATGTGTTTCCGGGTGAAAGAGGGAGCCTATCCAGCGCCATCGTATCCCGAAGATGCAAAAGGATTCGTCCCGGCTGCCCGCCTTTATATGCGGCAGTGTTTTTCCAATCCTTATTATATATGGCTTTTAGTTGGCTACAATCTTTGCTTCGTTGCGTTCGTGGCGGTTAATCTTTACAGTGTGTTTTACGCTAAAACATTCGCGATGGACATGGGTGGTTTCGGCAGACTTGTCGCATTGACGTATGTAATCTCACTGGGGTTGTCCTATTTTGTGGGTGCACTGGCGGACCGCTTTCATCCTTTGCGCGTGGGGATGGTGATTTCGTCCGCTTACGCGTTTTTAGCTTTGTGGAGCTGGCTCTACATATCGAGCGCCTTTACCTTTTCAATTGCCTTTGTTGCCAACGGCGTTCTAGCGGGGGCCTTTTTTACGTCTACTGCTTCCATTGGCCAGAGACTGTTTCCGAAACATCAATTTGCCCAATTTTATTCGGCGCTGATGATCGTTCAGTCAGCCGGCATCATGGTCATGCCAATCATTTTGGGTTCCATTCTCGATCGCAGCCATCACGATTACGGATTAACGTTCCTGGCCGCAGGGATTCTTTCCATTGCCGGTGTGGCGGTTTGTATTCGTGTGCATTCCGACTTTATCAAACTGGGAGGGCCTGAAAATTATCAGGCACCCGAATAAACAGTATTATGGGCCACGAAGCGGGTTCGTTCCAACATCCAGTGTACCTGCATCATGGCGGCAATGGTCGGTTCGACCCACAAAACCACCGCGGCAATGCGATCGGGGAAAGACAACCGTGAAGAGTCGCATACAGCCGGTCGGCGCCAGCGGCACGGTCAGGACGCTTGGGTGCGCCGCGTCGCCCCGGTGAATCAAATCGGCGAAAGCGCTATAGATAACCAAAAGAATCCTGCGGAAGTGCTAACGCTTATATATCCAGCTGAAGTGTTATATTGTCGGTGATGTTGCCTCGATCACTCTTTTTAAATTCATCTGAATCAGC
>JBDSPT010000480.1:0-2982 GCA_039930205.1 Opitutus sp.
GGCGCAGGGGGCTCTCATTTAACCAGTCACCCCAGATTCGGCTCGCGCGGCCTGCAGGCGTGGCGATCCAGCTGAAATTTCAGAGGGAAGGCCGCGTCGTGTCGCTCCTCGCCATCACAAGATGAGATCATTGCCCATTCCACCCAACGGCTCGGAGTTGGTTGGGGTCTCGCGATGGCGGGTCTCTCCCAAACCGCTGATAGCGGTTTCCTCGTATGTGTCGCGTGAGACCATCCGCGAAAGTTTTCGATGCAAACGCCGATATGTAGCACATGGAGCGAGGTGGACTTTCGAAATCTCAGATTGAGCAAATGCGCAGTGTGTTGCAGAACATCAATGCCAGCGCGACTGCGTCCAAATTCGCCGAAGCCTTGGCTGAGATCGTGACGTTCATGGATCGAGTGCACGAGACCGGTGGTCCGTTGGAGAAGCTCTCCCAGAAATGGCGAGCCGGACGGAGCAACGTCGATCACCTGCCCGGAATCCATGAGCGGGTTCAACGCTGTGTCAGCTCAGCCGAAGAGGTGTCGGCCGCGCTCGCCGATTTGGAAGAGGAGCTGATCGAACTCGAAGATCAAAAGCCGGAAGTCGACGGACTTCTGTCGGACATGCGCGCTCTGCTCCGCGAAGTAGCGCCGAAGTGTTTGACGGTCGCGCTGCTTATCGTTCTCAGCGGATGGCTGACTCGCCAGTATTGGTTGATGGCGGTGGGGGCCATTCCGCTTTTTCCTCTGATTCGTGGGGGCACCGGCGTGTTCAAGCTGCGCGCGTATCTCTTTCGAGTTGAGCACGGCATCGAAGCCGTGAACGAGGAGTTAAAGACCACGCGCGCGCTCGAGGCGGAGCGAAAGCAGTTCGAGTCACTCCTGGCACAGAACCTGGAAATGTTCCGCCTTACGATCGGCAAGACGTTGGACGCGCTTGAGGCGGAGGCGGTCGTCGCGGACACTTCGATCTCAGTCGGATGAATCCGCTAGGCAGGCTGACCGATTAGTGCCGGTTTCAGCGAAACACGAAGAGAAGGGGAGGCTGACCTGTATTCGGCGACTGGATAAGCGGAAATTGCCCGAAGGGTCCCCGCGGTTGAGCTGAACCCAAGGCTGTCCGGAATTGGCCGGCCTGCGGTCGACGACGATAAGTCAGCATGGTCCCGAACACCTTTCACCATGCGAACACCTGACGTCACGGTGGGTCGGTCGGCGGGCGGCACAGGAATTCGAACATCCGTCGGGTTCAACCACACCCGCATACCCTTGAATCATCGCGAAAGGCCGGAGGCCTTCGCCTGGATATTTCGGTTTTAGCCGCTTCGAGAAGCCGATAGGAAACGCTGTAAAACGCTCCGATGGTGGACCTTACTGGACTCGAACCAGTGACCTCTTCCATGTCAAGGAAACGCTCTAACCAACTGAGCTAAAGGTCCGACTCTCGGGCCGGGGAGTAAGCACGAGCCCGGTGCGCTTCGGCAAGTAAAATTCTGTTGGGATTTCAGCGAGGTGCCCAGGTTGCTCAGGCCCTTCCTGAACCCTCTTGAAGCGAACGTACTTCGAATCGTCACACATGAATTATCCGGTGCAGTTTCGCCGGAGAAGGGCTTGAAGAGCAGCGAGTGAGTCCACTCACTTCGCGCCACCCATGCTGCAATCGTTGCGAATTCGGAATCTCGCCCTGCTCGAGGAAGTGGCACTCGATTTTGAAGCCGGTTTCACCGCGGTTACGGGCGAAACGGGTGCGGGTAAGAGCATCTTGCTTGGCGCATTGGCGCTGCTGGCGGGCGAACGCGCCGATAAAACCATCATCCGACAAGGCGCGCCTTCCTGCGATGCAGAGGCGTCCCTCTTCTTCTCCGACACCGCCAGGATCGATGGCGTACTCGGTGAACTCGATCTTCCACCGTGTGAAGATGGATTGCTGATCATCAAACGAAGTCTCCCGCGGGATCGTGCACCGAAGATCACGGTCAACGGCGGACTGGCCTCGCTGTCTGCGCTGCAGCGGCTTGGCGAGCATTGGGTCGATTTCCACGGACCGAGTGAGCCGCGTCGGCTGTTGAAAGAGAGCTGCCAGTTGGAACTGCTCGATCTTTTCGGGCGCGCTCGCGGAGCGCTGACGACGTATCAGGCAAAGTATCACAGCTGGCGGGAGCGGGTGACCGAGCGGGACCGGATCGCGAGCGAAACCAAACTCTCGACCGATCAGATTGCGTTCCTCGAAAATCAACTCGCCGCGATCGACGCCCTTGATTTGACGGACGACGCGATCGAAACGTTGGAGCGCGACTTTGCGCGGATGAGTCGCGCGCAGGAATTGATCGGGCTGACGCAGGCCTTGGAAGCCGGATTGACGGGGGAAGAGGGCGTCCAACATCGGCTCGCGGCCCTGCTCCGCGAAGCGCGACAGGTCGAGAGCATCGACGCCGCGAGCAAGCCGCTGGCAGACCGACTGGCTTCGGTGACCGTAGAGCTCAACGATTTGGGTTTTGAATTCGCGAGCCTGAGCGGTGAGTTACAGTTCGACCCCGAGCAGGCAACGGAACTCGAAAGCCAGATGAACACCTGGCTTGATCTAAGGCGGAAACACGGCGGGCAGCTCTCCGCGGTGATCGCGGCACGAGATGAAATGAGCCGTCGACTGGAGATCCAAGGAGACCTGGAGGGAACGTTGATCCGTCTGGAGAAACAGATCGCCGACGAGGAGCGTGAGTCGAATGCGGCGGCGCAGATCTTGCGAGCTGTGCGCGAGAAAGCCGCGCGGGATCTGGCCAGGATCGCGACCAAGAGCATCGTTCAACTCGGATTCAAGAAGGCGGATTTCCAAATTAAGATCGTGCCGCTCAAAGAACTTGGTCCAACGGGCGACTGTGGAGCGGAGTTCTTGTTCTCGCCGAACGTCGGTGAGGCTCCGTTGCCGCTGAATCGCGTGGCTTCAAGTGGCGAGCTCGCGCGCGTGATGTTGGCGCTGAAGACCGTGCTGGCCGACCTC